>JAJFJK010000177.1 GCA_021774075.1 Nitrosomonas sp.
AGGTTTTTATTTGGCTTCGCGCGTGTGGCTGTAAATACTGCCTATTGATGTTTACATACTACTTGAATATATTTCAAAGTCTCAGGGAAAGGTCAGGCTATACTCACAATGTTTGCTGACTTTCTGAGGAGACTCTAATTAATTCTAATTGAGGAGTTTGAGTTCCAGTAGCGCGTCTTTTTGAAAGCTCCAATGTGAATTCAACCACATTCATAAAACGCTTGATTGATCTTGGGTTTAGCCCAATCACATTAATAATAATATCTGAGTATAAATCTCGATTATTCCCTAGCGATTCTAAAAATCCGCTAATAAACTGTGTCTTGATTTTTTCCTTATTTGGACTTGGAATATGTATTGGAAACTGAATAATTTTATCAAGATAATTTCCTTCAAAATCATTTCTTCCTGCAGCGCTAAATTTATTTCTTACCGCTTGTTCAATAAGCTCAAAGTCAACACCAATAACAAACACAAATCCAGGCAAATCTAACAATACCTTTAGAGCTTCTAGTAGCTCGATAGACCGCTTAGGTGAACACCGGTCCATGTCATCAATAAAAACAACAATTCGGTAATCCATATTCGCTACCGATTCTTCTAAATAATCAGCTATTCCATAATAAATCTTTTTATTATTAGCTTGATCTGTTTCCAACATGTTAGCGAACTGTTTTCCATCATAAGAAAGTGAGGCCATTCCAGGAATACTTATCTTCGCATTGACACCAGAAACTAATGCGACCGTAACTTTCTTGAATTTCTCCACGAATTCGGTAAGTTTTTTAGGTTCTTTACCATTCGATTTATTTGTTGAAAGTATTTCGGTCTTTTCTTCTAATTCATTCGATAAATGTTCGAACAATGCTGGAACTATATCTTCACCTTCGCTATAGCGCCAAGGGTTGAACCATAATGTAATAATATCTTGCTCACTCTTTAGCGAACTTCTTATCTGTCTCAACATGCTGGTCTTGCCGCTTCCCCACTCGCCATATATACCTATTGTAAATGACGATTTAGCTTTTCTTTCTACTGAGCAAATCAAAGTAACCGTTGCATCACGCACAAGGTCGTGACCCAACTTATCATCTTCGGAATAATCGTCATGTAATATTTTCATATGCTTTTAGAAATACCTTTGTGATAGGACAAGGCGGGAAATGAAAAAGAAGTGTAATAAACATACCTAATAAAAACAATCAATTTAATCTCTGCAAGTTTGTTTTTCATTTCAACTGCATTTGCTGTCATTCTTACAATCCCCACTTGACCAATATATCGTACACGTTATACTTGTTCCATATTTTGTACAAGAGAAAGGTGCGCTAAATGAAAGTTGTTAATTTTTCTGAAGCCAGGAATCATCTTAAAAGCGTTTTGGATGGCGTAGTTGAAGATGCTGATTATACGATCATATCCCGGCGCGATGCTGAGGATGCGGTGGTGATGTCGCTGGATCAGTTCAATGGGTTAATGGAAACCGTACATCTGCTAAGAAGCCCTGCTAATGCGGCACATTTGGCTGAGTCAATTGCGCAATATCGTGCAGGTAAAGTGGTGCGTCACAAATTAGTTGATGATTAAACAACTGGCGTGGACTAAAGAGGCGTGGAACGATTATGTTTATTGGCAAAATCAAGATAGAAAGAAGTTGGCGCGCATTAATAAGCTCATTGAAGCGTCGCAGCGAACGCCCTTTGAGGGAATCGGAAAGCCGGAGCCGCTTAAAGAGAATTTATCAGGATTCTGGTCGCGCAGAATTGATGAGACGAATCGTTTGGTGTACGTGGTTGACGAGAGCCAACTGACAATAATTTCTTGCCGATATCATTATAAAAAATAAGGGAAGTATGGGTTAGGCTTCACTATTCTTCTAATCAAATCCACTACTGTCCCGTTAACTTTCACATCAACACCATCTGAGTATTATTAACATTTCTATGGATGGGTGGCCCCCCTCGCAGTAAAGCCATGAGGTCTCGTTTTTCAAACAAATTCAGCTGTAATAATTGCAAAATTTGTCGCAAAAAACGTGACGGCGAATCATTCTATATAAAGCCAGTATTGCCTAAGAAATTACGATTGACGTCAAGTTGGTCGTGTGGACAAGCCTGGGTCTTCGCGCAAGTCTTGCCGCATAAACAATAATCTTAAGCCGTGGTGGTAAGTAATTGGCGTTCGAGCCAGCGCTTGTAGGGAAAGAAATCAACCTGAATCGTGTGGCGGGTGGAAGCCACGTAGCGGTTGGAAAGGGTAGTTTGATCGTCGATAATCGCACGCGCCATTTTGTCACGAGTCGGCAGGTGCAGTCTGCCCGTAATCAGTCCTGCCACCCACTTGGCTTGGAGTTCAGCCAAAGGCATGATGGCACCAAGCGGTTGGATCAGGCCGATAAAATAGAGGCCGGGATGCTCAGGATGCACGACCTTGCCATATAGATCCATTCGATTCTCTGTCGTTGAAATCAAATGTTCATCAAGGAATGGAAAACAGATGCGATAGCCGGTGGCGCAGATAAGGACATCAACCGTCTCGCGGCTGCCGTCGGTAAAAGTGATTTCGGATCCGTTAAGGCATTCTACAGCTGGTTTCGGTATGATTCTGCCCGCTTTAACTAGCGGCAAAAGCTCGCTTGATAAAGTCGGGTGCTCGGTGAGGATCCTGGTCGGCGGTACCGGCATGTTATAGTTAGATTGCCGACCGCGGCTTAACCAGACAATTAAGCGAAAGAGCGTTTGTTGCACACGGAATGGAAGTCTGGAAAAAAACGGTGTTGTCCATTTGTCTGTCGTTCGGCCAAGGAGATAACGAGGGATAACATGTGCGCCACGACGACTCGCCAGCAAAGTGCGTGTTGCTATCGGAGCCACGTCGCAGGCAATGTCGACCCCGGAGTTGCCAACGCCCAGAATCAATACATTTTTGTCCTTTAAGTCATCAGGATTACGGTAATGGCGTGAATGGTTGATTTCACCATCGAATTCGCCCGGGAAATCGGGCATCTTGGGGCTCCAATGGTGACCGTTGCAGACAAGAACGGCAGTATAAGCGCTAGTTTCATTGATGCCGAAATCCAAATTTTCCGTGGTAACCTCGTAGCCACCATTAGGAAGCGGCGCCACATGGTCAACACGCGTTCGGAAATTCACCAGAGGAATAAGCCCAAAGTGTTCTGCGTAACGCTCAAAGTATTCGAGGACCTGGCTGTGATGCGGGTAATTAGGGAACGTTTTCGGCATTGGAAAATCTGCAAAGGCCATGCGGTCTTTTGATGTATCGATGTGAAGCGAATCGTATGCCGCCGAGCGCTTGTTATCGTTGTTGTAATGCCACAGACCACCAATTCCAGAACCCACCTCAAACCAGTCGAACGCGATGGCGTTTTCATGAAGTGTTTTGGCGGCTGCCAAACCAGAAGCTCCGGCGCCGATGATGCATACTTTTTGCGTCATATGCTAAACAGTTTAATAAACGAAAGTGAATTCTAATGTGTACTTATTGATAGTAACAGTGGTGTATTACCTTTTTTCGGATAATTTGAGTTAGCAGGGTGTGGTCTCCAACTTAAGAGTTAACTCACCAGACCTGGAAGCTTTGTGCTTCAGCACAGAAAAATTGACATCCAATCAAATAAGTACATTACTATAGTAAAGTAACAAAATAGCAAACATGGAACATCATGACCGAAGAAATATTTGATCCGCTAATTATCAGTGAGCAGCAGTTTGATAAAGCCAGTTTGTATATTAATCACCTGCAAAGTGGTCTTGTTGATTTTCTGAAGCAGCCGAAGCATGTGCATGTTATTCATTTTCCGGTCGAGATGGATGATTGTTCGGTCAGAACATTTCGTTCTTATCGCGTGATTCACAATCGTGTTTTTGGCCCTGGAAAAGGCGGCATACGTTATCACCCTGATGTCACTGAAGAAGAGGTTATTTCGCTTGCTAAGCTGATGACCTGGAAATGCGCACTGGTTAATATTCCATTTGGCGGTGCCAAAGGGGGTATTTGTTGCAATACCAAGGAACTCAGCAATAGTGAGCTGCGGCGCATTACGCGTCGCTTTACGTCAGATTTATTGGATGTTATTGGGCCGCACACCGATATTCCCGCTCCGGATATGTATACCAATGAGCAAACCATGGCGTGGATATATGACACTTATGATGTGTTGAATCCCGGTAAAAATAACCGGCCTGTGGTAACTGGAAAACCGTTGGATCTTGGTGGTTCGTTTGGACGAACTGAAGCGACCGGACGTGGCTGTTTGTATGTGACCGAGCGTTTTCTTTCTAAAGGACTTATTCCGGAAATCAATGAAATTGCGGGAGCTCGTGTTGCTATTCAGGGCTTTGGCAATGTCGGCAGTGTGGCGGCAGAAGAGTTTTCCAAGCATGGCGCAAAAATTGTTGCGCTTAGCGATAGCAGTGGCTGTATCTATTCCGAGTCCGGTCTTAATCTTGATGAAGCTATTCAGTTCAAGCAAGAACACGGTTGTTTGGTCGGTATGCCGGACACACTGACACTCACCAACGAAGCGCTGATGGAGGTGGACTGTGATGTGTTGATCCCCGCTGCCGTTAGTAACCAAATTCATACCGGCAATGCGCATAACATAAAAGCCAAACTCATCGTCGAGGCTGCGAATAATCCCACCACGCCGGGCGCAGATATCATTCTGAAGCAAAGAGGTATTTACTTAATCCCTGATATTATCGCGAACGCAGGCGGTGTGACTGTCAGCTACTACGAATGGGTGCAAAACCATGCCAATGAGCAGTGGGATCTCGATGTGGTTAACGATAAGCTCAAGAAAAAAATGCATTACTGTATTGATACCGTTTTTAAACGCTGGCAGGTATTTGTTGTTGGTGATGAGAAATGCGTGGATAAAGTTTCCGGTGAAACATTGGAATGCCCGGACTTTCGTACCGTGGCTTTAGTAACAGCAATTGAAAGGGTAGCCAATGCAACGTTGATGCGAGGGATTTGGCCTTAGAATGAGGATATGATTTCTCTGGAGATTCAGAATTAAATATTCCACCCAACCCAGGAAAGCAGCGAGAGAAAGTCAAAGACGTATCGAGAATTAATAGCTGCGCTGACAACAGCAACAACCGTGTCAATAACACCGACAGTTTTAATAGTGACAACAGCCAAGTAACAGCGGCGGGTGAGGTATCTGTCGCAACACAAACAGGCAATGCCTATACGTCCTACTCAGTTAACAATTCAGACCTGAGTAGTATGGCAACAGGTGAAGGTGCAAGCATAGGTTTAACAGTAACTGCAGATATTGCTGGTACTGCTAACATAACCGAAAATATATTTAGCGGTGTTCTCAATGGTGCAGCCGGTATTAACCAGACCACCTAGAATCACGCTGCTAATGTTTTGACACGGCAGCAAGTATCTTTCCAAGACAACGTAAGTTTTAGCCCTTAATTAATAATGGCCATGTCACTTTTAATTGTTGGTCGGAGTTCATGCCTAATGCTGCAAGTATGACAGCATGAGGCAGATGATCTGCCTTGTTGCTATCTAAGCAATTCACCCGGGCTGTAAAGAAGACCGCGTTCAGACAAGCCCGGGCGTCTCTCTTGTTGTTGATAACAATTATCGGTTATATAACCTTGTGGCGTGGAATTCCCCGCATACCCCCAAAGTCCGGTATTATAGTTTAACCAATAGTTGCCATCAGCTATTGGTCCACAATGCGTTTGTTGCAAGCTGTAGAGTTGTTGGTTGTCAAGCCGCTGGCCATTAATAATGACAAAGCGCTCAGCATGAGAGATAGTCGTGTTGAATACCAGAACAAGACCGAGGATGATTTGCATTTTCGCTGTTTTCATCTGATCCTCCTGTAGCATGCACAACAATTGGATAGAAATTCTAATGTGCTGTGTTTATTGTAATGGTAATGTTTTGATTGCACAATAATGACTTGGCGGGGAAAAGTACTATTTGCCGTTTTTTTGCTAAGATCGGTATACTGAGTGCGACACTTGGGAGGATCTCTTTCTATGTTGACACGAAAATTTTTCATCATCGTTTTTGCGCTTTTTTTGCCTTTCACAAGTTCGGGATGGGTTCTGGCTGATTCTTCTCGGCAAGGGACTTGGACGGTGGGCAGCCCGGCTCCAACGAAACGTACGGAGGTGGCCGTAGCAGCCGTCGAGGGTAAAATTTATGTGGTTGGCGGGTTTAGCGGTGAGTTGAGTCTTAAGAACGCTATGAATTTCGCTATCAGTCCCATAGTAGAAATCTATTACCCCGTTTCTAATACTTGGTCCATGACAACGCCACTTCCAGAAGGCCGACACCATGCGGGTATTGCTGCTCTAAACGGTTTTATGTATGTGGTCGGCGGCTTCACCAAATCTTCTTTGTCTGTATGGCATGCGGTTTCCACGGTCTATCAATATAATCCTGCTACCGAGATGTGGCGCGAATTAGCACCAATGCCGACTGCACGTGGGGCGCTGGGTGTGGCTGTTTATCAGGATCGGTTGTATGCCATTGGCGGCTATGATGGAGAACGTAATACCAAAGCGGTGGAAGTTTTCGATCCACAAACGAATTCCTGGTCGTCCGCAGCCTCATTACCGACACCTCGAGACCATTTGGCAGTCGTAACTGCCGGATCCCGCATCTATGCCATCGGTGGCCGACCCGATTTGGATTATCGTCATAACAAGGGTATTGTCGAGGAATACGATCCAGAAAGCAATCAATGGCGGTCACGAGCTAACTTACCTACTCCCCGCAGCGGAATTACTGCTGGTGTGATCGACAATCGAATCTACGTTTTAGGCGGCGAATCCGGCACAGGTACGTTTGCGACAAATGAGATGTATATTCCCACTGCAGACCGGTGGCAAACTATGGCGCCTATGCCGACGGCACGTCACGGGTTAGGTGCCGCAGTGGTTGATGGGCTTCTTTATGTAATGAGTGGCGGGGCGGCACCAGGTGCATCTTTTAGTCAGATTAATGAAATCTTCACGCCGCCTACATTTTAGCTTGACAGTGTGAATGAAAACCTAAATCTGGCTCAATGCTTTAAAACCCACGTATCAACCACCTCACACAGACGCTTAGGTTGTGTTGCTGGTATCCAGTGTTCGGATTGAATTTCGACAAATTCTACTTCGGGTAACGCCCCTAGCACAATTCGCGTGTGTTGCGCATCAGTCATGCTGTGACCGCTAGATTGGATAATGAGGCAAGGGCACTGCACATTAGTGGTCGGTAAAGGGCGTAATAATTCAATGAGGTTAGCGATATATTGGGTCGTAGGTGTTATCTTGAGATCATGCAAAAAGGAGCCATGGTCGGCTAATGCTTTTTCCAGATCTGCGTCGCGAGCTTCATGCACACGGCGATCCATTATTCGCAGATCTATGGTTCTGAGCCGACGTCGATAAAGACCGAGTCGGTTAAGTTGTCTAATAAGTTGCACGGTGAGGCGTAGTACCGGTACCAACGGTCGTAGTCGATCAATAACGCCGCTTACCGCTTCGCGGGCCATGGGTTCCACCAGCACCAGTCCAGTACAAATTTGTGGGTAGCGCGAGGCAAAGTTAAGCGCGATATTCGCACCCAAACAATGGCCTATGACGATAGCATGCGTTTGTTGCTCATGCTGAAGCAACGCGGCAATATCCTGACTCCAATGTTCAATGCGCGCCGGTCCACGCCAGATGGATTCGCCGTTTCCACGCAGGTCTGGACGTAACAGAAGCCGGTCAGCGCCCAACCGGCTGTGCTCGACAAAATGCCACCAACGCGTGGCGTTACTGGCCGCGCCATGGAGCAATACGATTGGCGTATTTCGCTTTTGTTGCCTCGGCACCCAGCGTCGATATGCCAGTTCGACACCATCCGTTGCGTGAAAATATCTTTTTTCATCCATATCAGTTGCCAGTAGCGAACGGTTCCATATGATTGAATTTAAAGTGACATTACGCCCAGTCATTGTTAGTTCATATTCGTTAAGTATATTTTATCTGTGTATGATCACAAATTATAGTGCTCACCAAAATATCAACTTGAACTAGTGTACCAACCACTTTATATTGATAGGTTCAGAATCGACCAGATGATCCAAGACAAGGCGTGGTCTGCGGGGAATGGCCAGCCCTTTTCAAAGACCGCAACGCAGAATTGGATCATCTGGTCGATTCCCTTTGGGCGAGCCGAGAAGTACTTGTCCGCTGTGTTACGTCTCTTGGAAAGGGCCAGCCATTACCGGCGAGACGTGCCTTACGGTCAAGCACTTCTCGACTCGCTGAACCCATCAATACAAAGTGGTTGGTACACCAGGAACAATACATGAAAAACAATGATGTGGAGGTTCTCGAAAAAACAGTTTGTTTTGAAGGCTTCTTTCGTTTGGAGCGTTATCGCTTGCGTCATCGATTATTTAACGGTGACTGGAGTCAGACAGTGCAGCGTGAGCTATTTGAACGTGGGCATGCTGCGGCGGTCTTGCCCTATGACCCAGTTACAAATGAAGTGGTACTGATCGAACAATTCCGGGTGGGCGCCATGAATGCACCAGGCGGGCCTTGGTTGTTAGAAATCGTAGCTGGCATCATTGAAGACAATGAAGCTGCTGAAGATGTCGTGAAGCGTGAAGCGTGAAGGGTTGGAGGAGGCGGGTTGCGGCATTAGCGATCTTATTCCGCTGTATGATTATCTGGTCAGTCCGGGCGGCACAACGGAACGAATTGCCTTATATTGTGGCCGGGTCGACGCAACTCAGGCAGAGGGTGTGCATGGTTTATCAGAAGAGGGGGAAGACATCAAAGTACATGTTGTAACGTTGGATACAGCACTAAAGTTATTAAAATCAGGTAAAATTAACTCAGCCAGTTCGATTATTTCATTGCAGTGGCTGGCCTTAAACCGGGATGATGTGCATACATTATGGTCAGCAAAAAAACAATCCTAGCGGTAATGATTCGCAGACACATCCGTTGTCTGGCACTTCAATGCAGCATAATTTTTTTGGCTGTCTTTTTGTGGGTGCCTGTATTATTTGCGCAAGGTCAAAGTGGCAACCATGCCTTGTGGTTAAATATTGACGGTGCCATTGGCCCCGCCAGCCATGATTATTTACAGCGCGGCTTTCACAAAGCTGTCGAGCAAAACGCTCAACTTATTATCATTCAGATGGACACGCCGGGTGGCCTGGATGCTTCCATGCGTGAAATTATCCGCAATATTATCGCTTCACCTGTTCCTGTGGTTAGTTATGTGTCACCCAGTGGTGCGCGTGCCGCGAGTGCCGGGACTTATATTCTTTATGCCAGTCATGTAGCCGCAATGGCTCCTGCAACCAATTTGGGTGCTGCAACACCCGTACAAATCTCCGGCTTTCCCGGAGGTGACGCGTTAGATAAATTCAAGAATAGTGATGAGGATTCAGAGCAAGCCGCGCAAGATCCCATGTCGAGCAAGATCATCAACGATGCGGTGGCCTATATCCGCGGTCTTGCACAAATGCGCGGACGCAATGCCGAATGGGCGGAAAAAGCTGTGCGTGAGGCCGCCAGCCTGACAGCGGAAGAAGCAATGGCCGAGGGTGTCATTGATCTGATTGCAATCAGTATCCCGGACCTACTTTCTAAGCTTGATGGATTAACCGTTAATGTGCTGGGGAATGAGAGAACATTATCTACGCAACAAATTTCGATTCAGCACTATGAACCCGACTGGCGCACACGTTTGCTGGCAATTATTACAGATCCCAATGTGGCTTATATTCTGATGTTGCTGGGTATTTATGCTTTGATATTTGAATTTTCCAATCCAGGTATGGTTTTTCCGGGTGTTGTCGGTGCAGTGTGTTTGTTGCTGGCATTATTTGCATTTCAGGTATTGCCGATCAACTATGCAGGCCTTGCGCTGATACTGGTGGGCATTGCTTTTATGCTGGGAGAGGTGTTTGTGCCGAGTTTCGGGGCACTTGGCATCGGAGGCGTCATTGCCTTTGTGATTGGGTCCGTCATGTTGCTGGATACTGGTGTTCCAGGTTATGGTGTTTCTATTCCGCTGATTGCAACATTTGCTTTGTTATCAGCGGCATTCTTTATTCTGGTGCTGGGTATGGCCATAAAAGCCCGGCAACGCCCTGTGGTCAGCGGTGCTGAGCAGCTCGTGCATAGTGTTGGCGAAGCAATGGGTGATTTTGAAAAAGAAGGCTGGGTAAGAGTGCATGGTGAAAGATGGGAAGCGCAAACCAGCACGCCGCTAAAACGTAAGCAAAAGGTGCGGATCATTGCTATGAATGGCCTGATTCTGGTGGTCGAACCATATCATACAAAGGAGCGTTGAGATGACTACGATGACGATTGTTTTTTTTGTTCTAAGTATCACTATTCTCTTTCTTGCAAGTGCCTTCAAAGTTTTGCGCGAGTATGAGCGTGGTGTGGTGTTTCAGTTAGGGCGCTTCTGGAAAGTTAAAGGGCCGGGACTCATCATCATTATCCCTGTGATCCAAACCATGGTGCGTGTTGACTTGCGCACCATCGTTATGGACGTGCCGAGTCAAGATGTTATTTCACGCGATAATGTTTCTGTTAAAGTCAATGCGGTGCTTTATTTTCGTGTCATTGACCCGCAAAAAGCCATCATACAAGTTGAAGATTACGATGCCGCAACCAGCCAGTTAGCACAAACCACCTTACGTTCTGTGCTGGGTCAACACGAATTGGATGAAATGCTGGCGAGCCGCGACAAACTCAATACTGATATTCAAAAAATTCTTGATGAGCAAACAGACGCCTGGGGCATCAAAGTGGCCAATGTTGAAATAAAGCATGTCGACCTGAATGAAACAATGATCAGAGCCATTGCAAAACAAGCAGAAGCCGAACGTGAACGGCGCGCAAAAATTATTCATGCCGAAGGTGAACTGCAAGCATCACAACACTTGCTGGAAGCAGCACAAGTGTTAGCTCAACAACCACAGGCCTTACAGTTGCGTTATTTGCAAACCCTGACAGAGATTGCTGGTGAGAAGAGCTCTGCCATTGTATTTCCCCTGCCAATGGAAATTATTGCACCCATCCAGAAAATTCTTGAAAAGCAGGCAGATAAGAAAGATTTATGATTGGCGTTGTTGCCTCAGGATTCTTGCAATAATCTATCAGGGTGTAAATAATTACGATGTGAGAAATGTCACAACTCTATAATATTGTCTGTGATTTTTATCGCAGACAAGTGATCGTAATACAGTAAACAATTCATCTGCAAATGGCTGTTTTAGATAGTGTTTTGTAGATGTGGCGGATAAAAATAAAAGAGGTGTAATCCTTTTGCGCTCTTATAATTAAATCGTTTGCTCTCGACTAACTGTTGAATTCGATGGGCGATTTACCTTTCAAAACTTAATGGGGGAATAATCTGTGAGTCAATTTACTATCAATAAAACAGGCCGATCTATGAAACTGTTGTGCTTGACCGTTGTTGCGGCGACAGTTTGGGCGGTTAGCCTGAGTTCTGCCAATGCGGCTTCTATTTACTAGCTAGTTGCCCCCAAACAGACCGTGATGATTGGTGATAAAGAGGAAACATTCGAGGCGAATTTATTAATCTGCCACAACAATCAGGCCAATGGGGAAGCTACTCTGTCAATGTCTGACGGGAGGACTGTAAAGTTAACAGCTGTCTCCGCTAAATCTTTTTTTAGGTCAAAATCTGCTTACCCTGCGTTTGCAGTCGTTTACACACCACATCCAGATGAACACCCCGACGTCGGCACATTTGCGCCTAGCCCAACCAATAAAAAGGTTTATCTTGTGGATTTAAAGGGTCCAAATGTCCCTAACGGGAGGGTGCAATTTAAGGCTAAGGTTAAAACTACTAACCCCACGCGGCGCTGTGAAACGAACAACTTCGGCCAGATCAATTCACGCATGAAGGTCAACACCCCAAAGCAAGACATTTTCCCTGAAGATAGCAGCAAACCACCGGTTAAATTCGGGGCGAGGATAGCCGTTTGGAGTAACAATGCAGCCACTGGTTTTGTTAAATCTCCCTTTGCAGAAAGAAGTTCTTATAGCGTCTTCTTCGGAGCATTTTTTTCCCTAGAGGGGGGCGACCCGACCTTAGTTGCTGTCGGCGTTGATGTCAGTCGCCCTGATCCGTTCAACACGGGCAATTTGATCACCATTAACGTTAAAGAAGATGACGGGCCTACTTCAGATGGACAGACTGTTACAGATCCTGATTGTTTGCTTTGGGATTTGATGAACGACACTAGCGGCTTAACTGACCCTACTACTGGCTTTACTTTATTTAAAAAAGTGAGATTTGATGCTGAGAAGAGCAGACTTCGTGTTTTTCCAACAAAAGATGCAGACAGGCGGAATAAAGGTGCAGGCAGGCGGAACTGATTTTTCGTCCAGACCTCAGAACAACCAGACTTAAGTTGTCTCTGCTTTTCAGTCTGTTATTTAATCAGCAGGTTAGTGGTATGAAACGTTAAAATGGTCAAAAAAGTAACAATTTTTCCTATTTTATGATTTTGAATACTAAGCTTAACCATAGAATTATCACCAAACATGTTAGAGGATAGAGGGGACTAGATATGAAGACAGTACAACCTATGCCCTCTTTTCCCCTAACCTGCACGTCATGGTGAGAATTGAAAAACTGTATTTATCGCAGCATTGGATTACCAAGTTCTTGTCAAAAATACTCGAATCTTATTCATAAGATACTAACTAACGGAGATAACTATGACTAAGCCAGACGACCAACAAGTTAAATCGGCACCCGTTGAACTATCGAGCGTGGAAGCAACTAAGGTTGCTGGAGGATATTATTACCGGGCCTCATACTTCTATAAGGAAGTATCAACAATATTGAGTCCACCCGTATCAACAACGATAACGGTTCAGTGAGTTTTATCAACTCATTCAAAAGGGATGCATTCACATGAAAGATTTAGACAAGGTAGTATACGTGCGTGAAATGACAGAATTACAGAAAAAATATTTGAATATACCGGCAGGCGGCATCGCTAGCACTAGCAGTTTGGGTCACGAATTATCGCACGTCGAACAACAACCTAAACAGCGGGTAGTTCACAAGATTACTAGTACTCTTTCAATTTGATATTTACGGGACATCTTGTGATCGCCCTACGGGTTAGCTTTTCAGCGCCACTGACAGGAGACAAGGACAGAGCGTGTTTGTTTTCTTAGCAGGCGGTTTGATTACTATTGTTCTGAGATGTCTACAGTGCTATTGATGAAACTTTTTATCGTTCACATAAGCGGTGCTTAATGAATACAACTGCGAAACAAGAAAACACCACCATACTTTCTTTGTCGCACATGGACATGAGCCAAATTTCAGGTGGTAATTCCTACGTGTTGATACCTCCAGCGAACGTGTCAACAGCTACCACATCTAGAGAATTTGAAGGCGCCTTAATTACTGAAGTAACCATCCCGAGCCTCGACGCATCTTCCCCAGATAGAAACCCTGCACTTAAAAATATAAGACATGAATAGGTAAAACAGACCACGTTTATTATCCTGGCATCGTCTTGGACTTGAACCCTGCTGTTTGGAAAGTGGGGCGGACCGTTCGTAATAACAGTAATAAATCTAGCGGGTTAAAGTCCCGTCCGAGGAGTTGTCCGTACGCCTCGGTAGCATGAGGAAGCGGCGTCGTGGTAACACGGGGTCGTGAGTTTTCACACAGCAATAGAGCAGGCCGTAACGCAAGTGAACCTAGACGTAGCCTCGTAAACCAATTGGAGAAGTCGACCCTGTGGTCTGAAGGGGAAGGCCGTTGGATGGATGCTGAAATAACGGAAGTGGCATTCATTGACTTCCGGGGTAGCAGGGTCGGCATGTTCTTGAAGATTTATTGCCCAGTGCTGGAGACCCGGTATGGTGGTGGGGAGGCCATCAACTGTTGCGTATAAGGTAAACGAAAGCGCGATAGGCCATATCGGGAGTCGGAGGGGTTTATAGTACCGTTTGAGGGTGAGCGACAACATAACGACACCCGAGGGAAGGAACCCTACTTTGTTCATGCAACCAAATAGTGGAGGATCAGGGGATTGCCATGTTGCTAACCACCCCAGGTTGTGATCGGGACACTACAGAGGAAGCTGTATACCAAGGCCAAGCAGTTGCTGCTTTGTTGTTACGTGCTTGATGCTTGAGCGTAGGTGCGACATCCTCATTCGCGCTAGTAAACAAGGTTGGGAAATGCGCATGCCTTGACGTGAAGAACATCGGAAAGCCGTATGCGTTAATAGCGCACGTACGGTTTGATGAGGAAGGGTTGGTGAGGCCAACTATGGAGTGGCTATTGAGGCACCGCCAAACCGAAAGGGGCGGAAACAGATAGGCGATTCCTAATGGTGACCGGAAGCCAGTCCTTTACTCTACCTTCCATTAAGTCTTGCGATACTGCAAAATCAATTAAATAAAGATAGAAAGAATCAAATAAATATTGCATTGCAAGACCCCTTTAGTTCTTGTTTTTGGCTTTTGTATGTGATCATGTGCAAGCTTTTTGGGGGTAAATGGTTGTTTTGCTTGAGCTATTATAACACGCAATAGATAATTCCACCATTTAATCAACGAGTTATTGTTTCTGAGTGGACTCTAAATATGATAAATAGCATGATGTTCAGGTGTTTCCAAGAGTAGAATATTAGGCGTTTTAATTGACTTGAATCAAGTATTGCAAGTGCTTGCAGGATCAAAATAGTGTTGCAGTTTTTTTATAATTAAATTGGATGGAGGCACTATGAAGCAAAATCTAAATAAGAAACTCATCACGATTTTAAGCATGCTGTTCTTTTGTATGGGATTATTGATATCATTTAATACCGTTGCGAAGCCTGGAGGAGAACCTGCTGCCCGTGAAGCAGGTGACGCAGCGTTGCAAAGCCAGATTGACGGCCTTGCACCAGTAACCTATACCGTAGGTGATACGTTTCCCGATGGCCGCATCGTATTTTATGTCGATGTTTCTGGCGAACACGGCCTGGAGGCACAGCCATTTGATGAAGGGAATCTAAATTGGTATGAGGCAGGTACAGCTGCCGATGCTCACGGACCTGGCTGGCGTTTGCCTACAAAGAGTGAATTAGATTTAATGTACAATAACTTGTACTTGCAAGGATTGGGTGGTTTTCCTGGTCTCAGCTATTGGAGTTCTACCGAGTTCAGTAGTGACCTCGCGTGGGGCCAGTTCTTCGGCGACGGCAGCCAGCTCGGCAACTTCGATAAGGACATCAACACGCTCAGTGTGCGTGCTGTTCGGGCTTTTTAACTATTGAACCATTTAACTATTTGATTTTACCGCGAAGCGGTCGATCTTTTTAGCCTATGGCGTTGTATTATGACTTACCGGTTTACCGGGGTTAGGTAAGCGGGCGATACAAAACGGCTATATTTTCAACCCGTCCATGTGGCGGGGTAAGGTCGCACAACGGGGTCCGCACAACGCAACGGGGTCCACAACGGGGTCGGTCCACAACGGCACAACGCGCGGCACAACGCGGCACAACGGGGTCAATATTTGTAGCCTTCGAATCTAGACCTGACCCCGATCGGACCCCGATCGTGTGTGGTGTGACCCTGATCGTGTGTTAGACCTGACCATTTGTTCCCCAAAACCGCAAATCTATAGTGGCAAATATCACATCTATCTTTTGCTCCACTAAATTAAAATCAACATGTTGTCAAATGACACACTGTAAAAATTGAAATTGAAATTGAAATTAATTAAGGAGATAAAAAAAATGGAAAAATTAAATGATGACCTTGTGGAAATAGAGGTAACAGGTATGCGTGAAATCCTAGCGGATGAAGCCAAAATGATAAGTGGCGGACGTATTAATATAGACAATATAATCCATACTAGCTGGATAGATAAAGAACTGCATGGATGGTTTGACAAATACATGAAGGAACATCCAAGTGTAAACTTATTGCAGTTGTAGAGAAACAACGAAATTGGCGTTAAATACCTCCGGCAAAGCTGGAGGTATTATTTTGTGAACCGCTCAAAGCGGTTTAATAATATTGATTTCCATGGAGCTCAACGTCAACGTTTTGTATGAATCGAGACTGACCACTATTTGATTCTTTGATTCGTGACTCGGCATGAGTATTGACTTTTTGTGATTTAGCATGGCCAGTGTGCTTTCTTATCCTGTTTAATACAGTATCATAATCGTCATACAGTCCTGCACATCCGTTTTTAATACATAGCGATAGTGCTTGAGGTTGCTGCTGAACATTGCGAACAGTCGCCTTAAGTCCGCCATGGTTTTTTAGGTGGGTGCAGTTGAGCGATAAGCTAAGGCGGTCAGTGAGTTGAAGGGCCAAGCATTTGATCACCAGAGAATCCGCCGATGACCAAAGATGAATAATTTGCCCATCACGCTTTTTGATTTGCTGTAATGGTGAAAACTGGTAATCACCTCGGTTTACCTCATCAAAAATCCTGTGTTTTGTTTCGGGCCAATGATACCCAATTATAACGGCTACAAAGATAGCCCACTACACGCAACTATTCTTTTCGATCATTATCATCCAGGTAAATATCCTCACGCCTGTCTCCCCTGGAAGTGACATGATAAAGTGCGCCTGCGTATTCTAGTCTTAGAGGTCTTGTCATGGCTGGAGCTTAATATAGAAATGTATCAATGTTAGACCTGACAACTTTTTTGCTTTAGCCTGGCGCCAGTTGCAACTGCCGCACCAGACGGTCAGAAGACACGTGGAACATATTAACCGGCTTTATGAGCAACAGGTCAATAAAAAGCCACCTCGAAAGAGATGGCTTTTGTCCTGGGCACTTATGTGAAGCGCTGGCAGGGTTGGTGTAAGGCTGGGGTGGATGAAACATGAACGACTGACGCGACTCTTGGTCGTCGTCTTGTCATTGCGTTCGTCGCTTTTTCTTACTACCATTCTTTTTACGCTTATTCTCCTGAACTTTAGTATTTCACTCTATGGCGATGGCGAGTTTTCGCTGCCATGCACTCCCATCCTGACTTGACTATTACGGTTGTGCGGGTTCGCCTGGGAATGTGGTGTTTCGACCGGTGTCTGATTCGTAAACCGGTGAGCTGGGTTGCTCATGTGCATGAACACTCCGCCACTAACTTGTTGCAACTGTTTATCACTTAACTCCACCAATGTGCGTGTTTTCATTTATTTTCCTTTTTATGGTTATTGTGCTTTAACACCTAGTAAAGGTGCGTATGGCACCGGTTCTCTAGCTGCTATTTACTAATTAATGGCTATGTCGCAATTAATTGTTGAAAATGATTTGCAAAATCAATTGATATCTTATTAATCATTAAGTTATGCTATTTTTCAGCAACCAAAAAATGGTTCATCCGGTAAGTGCGTACTTATGGTCTCAACCGACCAGAACATAATTGGTTTCATGCAGCGCCATAATTTTTAGCTTGAAGAACTCGGCATCTCTGAAGCCATAGGCCATTTTGTGCAAGGTTTTGATTTT
>JAJFJK010000178.1 GCA_021774075.1 Nitrosomonas sp.
AAAGCTTGCCAAGCCATGCTTGCTTCAATAGATAGGCCTGCAAATGGACCTTTAATTGATCTCGGTTCTGGTTGGGGAACGCTCGTTATCGCTGTCGCCCGTAAGTACCCACATCAACAAGTGCTCGGCTACGAACTGTCTTGGTTTCCATGGTTGGTCTCAATAATTCGGAAATATAGTTTACGTCTGGATAACCTTACGCTCTATCGCAAAGATTTTAAGAATGCTGATCTCAGCAATGCTTCTATTCTATTCTGTTATCTTTTCCCTGGAGGTATGGTTGCTCTTAATAAAAAACTGAACCGCGAACTATTAAATGAGATTCTCATTGTGAGTAACACATTTGCTTTACCTTCATGCCAACCTACAAAAGTCATCAGACTTAAAGATGTCTACCAAACTCCGATTTACGTATATTATTGGCAGCCAAAGTGCTCTTTTACTCCGCAGAATAATAATGACGACAAGCCTTATTCAAAAAATGAGGAAAAACACCTAACCAGCCATTCAACCCGACCGACAAAAACGTTGCTTCGCAACCATTTTTCGGCCGGTTAATGAAACGTTATGTTCTCAAAGGAATCCAGGTACGATGAAATCACGTGAATTGAATACGATCAATGATCTTATTGCTTCAGATTACAAAATTGATCCAATTAGTGGAGGTAAATTTCGCCATTATTTTCATCCAAAAACCACAAATATAATTTATGAGTTTGTAGCAAATGGAGCCCCGGAAATAGAAGAAGGGCAAAGATATAATATAGGTTTCCGTGTTGATGATGAAAATCAAAATATTATTGAAATGTCATGTTTATCAAAAAACAATGAAGTAAATCTAATATTAAGTTATTTGCATTCCATGCAGTTTTCACAGAATAAAAAAATTATAAACAAACAGAAAAATGATGATCGTGTTGAATACGACAAATCGCATGGTTACTATTGGGGTCCAAAATATGCTTGGCGAGAATATGGACTGGTCATGCCGCAAAGTGCGTTCCGCTCATATATTGAAGAAATTGATCACCCCAAAATTTCGTGCATTATTACTAACCCAGATAACCTCGCACAAACAACAAGTACTGTAGCTTATGCTGATGCCGGGTTAGAAGAAGCAATATCAGAACTTATTAAGACCGCAAGTAAAGTAACCAAAATAAGTCACTGCTATATTCAAAGCGCTTTACCATCAGAGGTATCGAGGCAATAACGGACAAAAAATGAACATAACAAAACAAATCAAGCTGACCAATTTGTCGTTCGCTGCGCTCGGGTGAATTCACCTCAAGTGTACAATACACCCGGTCCCGAATTAAAATCCTACGCCAGTAAATAACGATCCAAGACTACATGTCAATCCAGCTTGCCATTCTCTAAAATCTTCGAAATCGTAAACGCACCGCGTAATTCTCCTGGTTTGTAGCCGGTTGCGGCATCCAGGGGGTATTTTTCTGCCAGAATTGATTGCACATCTTCAGCAATGGTTTCACCGTGACATGCCATACAAACACTATCAATCGGAATGGCTTTCATGAAACGATATCGGGTAATGCCGTCGCTGGATTCTATCGTGCTGTTTTGCAAATTTGCTGCCGGAGCACCTGCGGTTAATTGTTGTTCAAACGCAAGTAGTGTTGCGCGCTCCCATTCGTCTGGGCTGTTGCCTGGGTTTCGTAGCTTTAAACTGGTTCGCCCTACTTTCCATCCACTTGTGGAAAGCTCTTCAGCTATTTGAGGTGCTGCTACGTTGCAAGCCGCTATTGCATTGGATGGTCCACCAGCCTCAATGGCAGTTTTTAATCGTGCTTTTAACTGCATTCCCAGTTGAGAAGCCAGATTCTTTGCTATTTCTTCCAGCTGAATAGTATTTACGGCGATTGAGAAAGTGGAAAATAGCAATAGTGCGATTGCAATAATAATGGAACGCATTGTTACCTCCATGAGCGTAAAAATAACAAATCAATTAATCGAAAAAGCAAAAAAGAAGTTAAGTCTAACAAAACGCGTATGAGTCGTCACCTACTGCATGAGCCTTGATCAACGCGCTGATCAATATGTCTCACGTAGTTTTGGAGAGCGGAATTATATGGCTGTGGATCATGTGGAGCGGTTACCGGAGAGATTGCCGGTGCTTTATGCGGACTTGACGCGTTAGGAAGTCGTATTTGTTATCTGTGACTTTGAAAATCCATTGATATTACTCGCCAAAGGACCTCGGCCCCTTTCTCGCTGCCATCATTTTTGCTCATAGATCCAATTTGCTCATACTCCATTTATTCAAAGTACTAAAAAATAGTTTACTAATGAGGCAAATGCCTGTAAATTTTACTGTGTTACTGGAAGGGACAAATGCTCCGCTGATAAGTACGCGGTATTTTCCTGAGCGCACTTTCTGAGTGAACTCTTCAAGTAAATTAAAATTAGATCAAAATCAATCAACGAGGAACTAAAATGAAAAAATTTGCAATTGCTGCTTTCGCGTCAATATTAATTTTTGGCTCATCAGCTACAATGGCGAGCGGGAATCCTTCATCCGGACTGACCCCTATAAGTGCTGAAGATATGATGAACTATATGCAATGTAGAGACAAAAAGCCTACTGATATAGTTAAAAGCCGCCACGTAGTTAATAGAGACGGCAAGATTCGCACAGTAAAATGTGCTACCGCAACTAAAATTTTTAATGATGCACAAAAATAGCTTCTAAAATTTGAGGGCGCTTCTAAAAATTCAGCGTTCGCCCAAATGCAAGGCGCAGAAAAATTTTGTAGCGCAGCATATGTTTGATATGACAGCAAGAAATTATTTCTGTAACACAGCAGTTGGGATGAAATCTGGATTTTTAGAAGTGCCCTTGAGTTAAAAAAATGCCAGACATTGCATCTGCAATGTCTGGCATTTTTTATTTGCCGTCCAACACGTAATGTAGCGTGTCAAAAAGCGAAGCGTATTACACCAAGTCTTTTACAAGTTTGGCTACAAATCGTTCATTCCTGCCGCCCAATTTATTCGGCACAATCATGATTGCGCCCTACGCTTTACTGTCTTCTCTCTTCACATGCGTCAAGAAAAGCTTGTCGGTCAGCTTCGTTGTCAAATTCTTGTAGTGCTATTTCCAATCCTCTTCCTGCACAATTCACTGAGCTTGCCTCAGGAACGCCACCACAACCGATTAACATGGCACTAAGACCAAGAATACAAACAATATATTTAAAATTCATTTAAAATCTTCCCTATAAAATATTCACTATGACCTAATGTAGAAATCGATTTCTCAATCGTTTGGCGCTGGTCCGGCCACATGAACCTAACAGTGTCATTCTACCTGAATCCTCTCTGCCATTGTATTCCTATGGGGTTTTAATCTGCTTTGTCAGGTAAAAAATACTTTCATTTCAAACCGAAAAGGAGTCAAAACGCATTTTTATCAAATAGTTTTTTCTTTTGCATCTACAAACGCCCACTTTGTTTCAAACGTTTATTAACCATGCGGCGGTAGAGTGACGACAATATCGGTCGGATGAACGGTAAGCCAATCAACCAGGCCAACGGCTTCATGCGTGGCACCCGCTTCATCAGCAGTATATATGCATCCAGTTCGGAAAGAATTTTCTGGTGTTCATTGCGCACATGTAATTCGGTCATGGCTTTGTGTGGATCTATGCCGAGGTCACGCAGTTCTGCATCCTGTCCGGTAATATCAAACCAGCAAACATCTTCGCCCGCTTTACCAGCCATTTTTTCATAGTTTTGCCGATCTTTAATACAACTGGGGCAAGCGCCATCATAAAAGACCGTAATCTTTTCTTCACTTTGACTCATATTCCTCCTCCAGATATATGTGGCTCAAGGATACATTATCGAATGTTTTTATGGCGCAACAGCCAAAGCTTTCTTTAAACATAAACAAGCTACCTTGCAACATACTCATTGTATATGGGTCGATATTGTACGGTTTGGCCGTAGCAATTTTACTATCGTTTGTTTTCGTACGCAGCATTACGGTGCCCATGCACGAAGCAAAAGGGAGCGGTAATGGCAGAAATTGAGTTGCCCCAAACCACGTAAAGAAGTATCGGGAGGCGACTCTTGGGATGAGTTTTAAATCATCGAACCATATTCTAAGCAACAAATTACAAGGTAATTTGGGTTCATCCGGTAAGTGCGTACTTATGGGCTCAACCGACCAGAACATAATTGGTCTCATGCAG
>JAJFJK010000179.1 GCA_021774075.1 Nitrosomonas sp.
AGGTTTTTATTTGGCTTCGCGCGTGTGGCTGTAAATACTGCCTATTGATGTTTACATACTACTTGAATATATTTCAAAGTCTCAGGGAAAGGTCAGGCTATACTCACAATGTTTGCTGACTTTCTGAGGAGACTCTAAGTACAAACTGTATTTTCGCAAAAATTACTAAAAACTTATAGGCATAACGATTACAGGCCAAAATCTAACGCACTGGTGCAATATTCAGGTTAGATTTCTCAGTTAACACTGCACCCAAGTATGTCGTTTTTGGGCTGCCTGACAAAATTGGAGTCAGGGCGTGGAAACCCATATCAAATGTTTAACGCAGGCTTGCGATAACCAGCATATAAAATACCAATATCTCGACGATGAAAAGAACTTTATAAAAGTCGCGTTGGGTGAAGGTCTTTTGTTTCAGCAAAACCGCACGCCATTTAACACCGAAGTGATCGCTTCCATCTGCAAAGATAAGGAACACGCCTATCAATTACTTCACAAACAGATTGCGATGCCAAAGACCATTGGCTTTCTGGATTTTAATACACATGATCAATACCAGAAATATGTTAACTATCCTTCGCTGCAAGCTGTCATTGATAAAATACAACAAGAATTCAGTTATCCGCTCGTCATCAAAAAAAACAGTGGCGCATTGGGCGTTAATGTGTTTTTATGTCACGACAGGGAATTGGTCAAAGCCGCTCTCAACGATATTTTTAACCGAAACAGTTCCAGTTACGACTACATCGCGTTAGCCCAAGAATATATCCAACCACAACAAGAATTCCGCGTCGTGTTTTTCCGCAAGGAACTACTCCTGTGCTACCAACGTGTATCAGAAAACAAGGCATTTGGAACGCGCTACTGGGACACCAACAAGGGGCAAGCGCTGCACATCAATAACCCGGAAGAATTATCAGCCCTTACTCAATTTATCCAGCCTGCCCTAGCATTGCCCGGCTTAATATATGTAGGATTTGACATCATAAAAAATTCGCAAGGGGAATACCGCCTATTGGAAATGAACTCAGGCCCTAAATATAACAACTACATACGTTCATGCGGCGAAGAGGAAATCATTGTCCTATATGAAAAAATATTGCTTAAGGAAGCGTTGATTGATTCTAGTACTCCTTCAACTTGATATTTTAAAGAATAAATTCTATTCATGCTCGATTTGTTGCACTAACTTATACAAACTACTAATGTTCAAATCATCAATACGTTGCCTTAACGTACTGGCCAGAGTCGGGTCTATTGCATTGATGCGAGTAACTACTTCCGAAGCATAATCAACATCCAGTAAGATCACGGCTTTTTTCAGTTCTGACAGCAATTCCTCAGGCAGGCTGGTCAATGCCTCCAGTTCTATCTCTAATTTCGGTAGGGCTTCAAGCTGCGCCACACCCTCCTCTACAGAAATATAGCGCACATTCAAGTGCCTTGCCATACAGTCAAAAATCTCATCCACCCGAAAAGGTTTGCGCACCAGATCATCCGAACCTGCCTCCATTACTTCATTCAGTTGCTCCGTCAACACACTCGCAGTCAGTGCCACTATCACTGTCTCCTTGCCTTGTTCCATCGCCTTGATACGACGAGTCGCTTCCAACCCATCCATCACCGGCATATGCTTATCCATCCAGATCAGATGTGGCTGCCATTCTTTAAATATTTTGATTGCTTCCTCACCATTGAACGCTTCGCGTACCACAAAACCTGCCATCTCCAGCAGATTTTTCAACAAAAGACGATTCTCCAGGCTATCTTCAACAATCAGGATTCGCCATTCAGTCTGTCCCGGCTCCAACTTCACCACTCGTCCTCTATGAAGCCGGGCCTGAACCAACGCCTCTTCACTGGCTCTTTGTACCGGCAAGGTCACACGAAACACCGAGCCCTTACCTAATTCACTTTTCAGTTGAATACCTCCCCCCATCAGCTCCACACGTTGGCGGGTAATGGTTAAACCCAGACCAGTACCTACCTGGTCATACGGTTCACCAATCTGCACAAAGGATTCAAAGATGCGTAACTGATCAGCCGGGGCAATACCGATGCCACTGTCCTCCACCTCAAAGACAAGTTTCTGTGTATCATCCTCAACCGGTTCTGCGCTAAGGCGCAGGGTCACGCCTCCTTCCACGGTATACTTCAGCGCATTGCTCAATAAATTGATTAGAACCTGACGCAGCTTCTCAGCATCGGCATGGATATAACGGGGAAATTGAGAAGATTGATCCAGAAGCAATTGTAGGTCCTTTGCCTCAGCAGCACGTTGCATCACATCTATAACATCTCGCAGCAGAGCACCCAGGTCAAAAGAAACCAGCTTCAACTCGAGCTGACCGGCCTGAAGCCTGGACATATCGATCACCGCATTGATGAGCGTTAAGAGATGTTGACCACTGCGATTAATAATCTTTAGGTTCTCTTGTTGTGCAGCCGGAATTGCTGGATCAGTCATCATCAGCTGTGAAAAACCCAGTACCGCATTAAGCGGTGTACGAAACTCATGGCTCATGTTCGCCACGAACACACTCTTGGCTCGATTGGCATCTTCGGCCTGTTCTTTGGCTTGTTCCAATTCAACAGTACGCTCTCTGACCAGCTCTTCCAGGTGGGAGTGGTGGCGCTCAAGCTCCGCTTCCGCTTGCTTAAGCTCGGAGATATTCGCATTGCACCCGATATACTCTGTAATGTTTCCAGCCTCGTCACGCAAGGCAACTGCTGCGCTCATCACCCAAATAGTTCGGCCCTGTTTGTCCTCCTTAAAGCGGTATTCCAAGGCCCAGCGACCCTTCGATTTCACCACAAAATCCCAGTTCTCTAATACATACTTCCGGTCATCGGGATGAACTGCATCTCTCCAACCATCACCAAGTGCTTTGTCCGGCGTTATTCCGGCCATTACACACCAACGGGTGTTGACATAGGTACATTTTCCATCCGCATCGGTGAGATAAATACCTATCGGTGAGGCGGACAGCAGCGCACGAAAACGCTTCTCGCTTACCAGGAATCTCTCTTCCACCTGCTTGTGCCGGGTGATTTCGGCCTCGAGCATGTTGGTATAATGAATCGATTGGGGAAACAGGCAAAGCGACTCTTTAATCAAAGGTATTGCTGCCAGGGAAAGATCCTCGACACCAAGCCAAGGCTTGGGTTCGATGGCTGTGTCGCTGCGCCAAACCAAGTCGAACAAAGCGTCCTTGCGGGCACGCCCGATCAACGCCGGTCTCTTCAAATGGTGGTTCGGCTGAATCTTGAACGCTCCGGCCGGACCGTCGTAGCACTGCCCCACCAGATTCTGCCTCACAGCATCCGGGTTGAAGGAACTGGCCGCTTCCACCGCGTTACGCCACAACCAGACTTGGCTGTAGGCAGCCACAATGGGGTCGGAGCTGCGCCTGTCATGACCGTAACGAAGTCGATAACGTTGCAAGAACGCCCGATTTTCCTCAGTATCCAAGGTCTGGAAATAACTCCAGCAGGCAAAATGTCCTGCACCCTCCGTCGCAATGACCTGTTGCTCACCCTCAGCGATACTAAAGGACATCACCGGTACTTCCTCGGCCCGCAAGCCCGCGCTGTAGAACTGCCGGAAAAAAGCATAATTGCTGTCCCCGTTAAGCGTGTTGAGAACCACCTCAGGGCGTAAGTTAAGGATATCCTCCACGATGGGTGAGAATTCCTCCGACCCAAGCGGTACATAACGGTCAGCGAGTACCGTACCCCCACCGTGCGCCACCATGCTGGCGATCAGAGGATTAGCGATACGCGGAAACACATAGTCCGAGCCGATCAGCAAGCAGCGCCGCAGCCCCTGCTGCAGGATCCAATTCACCGCCGGTTCAATCTGCTGGTTTAGGCAGCTTCCCGTATAGACGATATTTGGACTTTCCTCCAAGCCTTCATACTGTAGCGGATACCAGAGCAATGCACCGATGCTCTCCACCAACGGCTTGACCGCCTTGCGTGAGGCGGAGGTCCAACAACCGAAAAGTGTATTAACCTTATCCTCTGAGAGAAGCTTTCGCGCTCGCTGTTCAAATACCAGGGGATCGGACGCCCCATCTTCGATTATCGGCTCAATCAGCTGTCCGAGCACACCACCTTGTTGATTGATCTCATCAATCGCCATGATAGCAGCATCGACCAAGGGCGACTCGCTCTGTGCCATGGAGCCATGCAACGAATGAAGAATACCAATCTTAGTTGCCGTCATTTTGAAAAACCTTTCAAAAAACAATAAAAAGTGGCCGACAAAAGAAATTTATTACTCTGCTAACCTAGGAGGCTGTCCGAGAATAGTAATCGTAGCGAGGGAAAGCCATTTTGAGGCAGATTTTTTGATCATTTGAGGCGCATAGTTGTTCTATTTAACGAAAATTATCGGGAAATATGACCAAAATGGCTTTTCCGCAGTAGAT
>JAJFJK010000180.1 GCA_021774075.1 Nitrosomonas sp.
ACACTCGGCCGAGATGCCAACATCAAGGGTGACGTCATAAAGACGTTGGATAAATTCGATGTCGGGGTCGAGATTGGCACCGCCGGTATGGCAGAAGACGATATTAGTACCTACAGTTTCACACTGACGCATAACAGTACACCTCTGTCTCTCGATCTGATCAGCCAGGTCGACTTCGGTGTTCGTGCCACTAGTGTCGGGGTCACTGGCTCACGCAATGACAGTTTTAAGGTTGGCGGCCAGTCAACTATCGCGCCGGAGGCTGTCGGCGAGCAATTCTTTGAGGAAGAAGATACTATTGTCTCCGGCAATGTACTTCTTAACGATGTCGATGCTAACAGCGATACACTGGCTGTTACCGCAATTAACGGTATTACTGTCGATGTTGGAAATCCGGCGACACTCGCCAACGGGATTTTGACGCTGAACGCCAACGGCAGTTTCGATTTTGTCCCAATGACCAGCTTTATCGGCGACCAAACCTTCGAATACACTATCGATAATGGAAACGGCGGTTCCGACTCGGCCGTAGCTACGATCAGTGTCAATGAAGTACCCGGCGATATCATCGATCTGCAAGACGGATCCACTGACACCGGTGGACGCGGCGGTGAAGACCCGGGAAGCGATAGCTCCACTGTGTCGAACAACATCGATGGCTCCGTTGGACGTGACACTCTCAGCGGCAACAGCAGCGCCAATATGATTGACGGCGATGCACGAGCTGATGTAATTGATGGTGAAGGTGGTGACGATGTGCTGATCGGCGGCACCGGCAACGATGTACTGACCGGTGGCTTAGGTAACGATATCTTTGTTTTCGAGGATGCAGATAATTTCCGCGGCACAGACATAGTCACCGATTACATGGATGGTGAAGACATGCTACAGCTTTCAGGCTTTGGTTCATTGGGTTTCGGCGATCTTGGCCTCTCAAATGACGGCAATGGCAATGCGCAAATCTCTGTTTTCGACGGCAAGACTGATGAAGTAATCGTCAAATTGACGGGAGTCGATTTCACCGTCCTCGACGCGTCGGACTTTACCTTCTTTTGATGTTGAACCGTTAGGGCCTTTGGAAAGCGCCACGGCGCTTTCCATTTGTTTTACTAATTCTTCCTTCATTCTAGCTAGTTCTCATCCATAAACACCAGTTTTTCTAATTTTTAGTGGTATGGGGGTTTCACGAAATCCGGTTACAACCTGTATAAAGCAAATTCTGGGGACATTACATTACTTAATTGTGCAAGGAATTAAGTAATGTAATGGAATGGACGTCCACTATCTGAAATGGCATCAATGTGCCAAAGCTTGTAGGTTGGGGTGACTCAGGAACCCCAACGGTTTTGATTTGTGCCAACAATCCGTTGGGGTTCGTATCCTCATCCCACTACGGGCTGGCTATTCACCGGTTCAGAATGTGCCTGTCAACGTGCAGCAGCTATTCAAACCCTATTCGGCATTGTCCAGCTCAACGGCTTTAACCCATCTGCATGGCTTAAAGATACCCTCACAAAACTACCCACCTAGCCTAACAGACGTATCGACGAACTGTTACCATTGACACCTGAATTTTATTAAATCGGTAAATAGAGGAATTGATAGATGGTGGCGTTGGACGCTTACGTTGAAAATTACGATCATGGGGGTTTTTTTGTAGCTCATGTCGGTTATTATGCTGCCTCTTGATTTTTAAGGAGAAAAGAAGATGCCTGTTACATTAAATAATATAGCCAAGCAGGGTGAAAATGGCGCTGCGATGATGCCTATCATTCAGGGTGTCGGGCGTGCAGCAATTGAAATAGCTGCAGTTTTGCGTAGTGCGGTTTTTCGTGGTGCGCTGGGGCAGGCTGGTGCTGAGAATGTGCAGGGCGAGCAACAGCAAATGTTGGATGTGCTTTCGGATGAAATTTTTCTTGAAGAGATGCGCTCAACGGGGTTTGTTTGTGCTGTAGGCTCTGAGGAACAGGAGGAGCTGCTTGTTATTGATGAATATATTGGCTCAGATTATTTGGTGCTGGTTGATCCGTTGGATGGTTCGTCAAATTTAGATGTCGATGGACCTGTCGGCACCATTTTCTCTATTGTGAGGCGCAGGACGATAAACTCTGAACGCCCACATGTATCAGATACATTGCAATCCGGCCAAGATGTGATTGCTGCAGGATACGTGCTCTATGGTCCGGCTTTGATGATGGTCTGTTCAGTAGGTGCCGGTGTAGACGGCTATACATTTAACGCTTCCAACGCACGTTTTGAATTAAGTCATCCAAATATCCGAATTCCAGAAACGGGTGGCTATTATTCGGTGAATGAATCCAACGCGGATAAATGGCTGGATAATATGGGGCCTAATCTTGAGCGTCTGAAGAAGGATACGGGGCTGGGTATGCGCTATGTGGGAGCGATGGTTGCCGATATGCATCGTACCCTTATTAAGGGTGGCATCTTTCTCTATCCGGCTGATGATGTCAATACAACTGGTAAATTGCGTTTGCTTTACGAAGCGATTCCGATGGGATTTATTATGGAACAAGCTGGCGGTAAAGCCATGAGTCGGGATATCGCGGTACTGGATATTGAGCCGGAAACCCTGCATCAGCGTATTCCAGTCTATCTCGGTTCAAAAACAAAAATTAATATTTTGCTTGGTAAGTAGTCCACGTAGGAGGAAGCAATAGGCAAAGCAGAAACGGTGCTAGGGGGCGTTTGTTCTCAATTAAGCCAGCCAAATTACGGATGCTACTAAACTTAGAGGAAATTCTGGGGAGTGCGGCCGAGCAAGGTCGAAGATTCCAGCGGATGAGAATCCCGCCCCGCAAGGCAGGTCAACCACCGGGTAGCAAACATCGAGCAGGCGGGGGTAACTCCAAATGTTAAGCACGATGGGCGCAAGCTAACAGGCCGTAAACGACAGTTGAAGTGATTTGGCCTCGAAAGATTCTACACGAGCAGGGTGCAGCGTTCCCCATCTGGAAGCCACCATATTATGATACGAGAGACAAGTGTCATATAGCTGCTCCGGGGTTGTAAAGTATGGCATGTTGGACATTAGGAATAATCGGCAACTTGGGAGATCCTGAGTGGCCTTTCAAATAAGAGAGTAGGTTGAACAAGTGATAATAAAGCAAGAACAACTGAAGCCACTTGGGAAGTCGGATGATGGCGTAGTGTGCGCTGGGCAGGGCATTAATCAGGAGGGTTAAAGTCCCTCTGGTGCTCGGATAAGGGGCGCCATATCTAAAAGTGGGGGTAATTCCTTACTGGCCAGAATTAAGCTATTAATTTTGGAGGACAGTCCGCCGCGAGGTGGAATCTGAACCTTTCTCCTTGATTTGCCTTCGGTTACTTAAAACCGATAGTTTCCCTTGCGCTTAAAAACATAAATTCCGGCCAAATCGATACTTTTCTTACGTTTCCTTCGAAACGAGTCTAAAACATTGCGCCAGAAATATCAGCGTCAGCTAAATTCTCGAAAATCTCTTGCAGATCTTCAAAATAACAGAGTTTTCTTCAGGCACTACTTATCTAGATCCTGTTTCCCGCGCTCAAGACCTGGTACCTTCTCTCTTAATTATGTTAGCCATGTAATCATGGCTCAAAATCTCACGGAAAAATCATGGGGTCAGTCAGCTTGACTTCAATGATTTCACGCGGGCTTGATGAAGCTTTTTGTAGCTTCCGATTAGTCTTAGGTGTTTGTCTAAGCCTTCTAGCTTCATGCTGGTTTTGGTTAGGCCAAAGAATTTTACTTCGCCGGTTACAGAGCCGACCACATTGTCCATGGTATTTTTGCCGAACATTTTATTTAGGTTGACGATAAAATGCTCAAGCGTTAATTCTTCGTCCAAGGTAATCTCAAGTACTGCATGAACCGCTTGATAGAACAAGCCGCGCTCTACGGTATTGTTGTTGTACTGCAAGAACGCTTCTACTAGCTCAATGGCCTCATCAAGCTCGTTTAAGGCAAGGGTGATAAGAATTTTCAGCTCAAGTATGGTCAGCTGTCCCCAAACAGTATTTTCATCGAACTCAATGCCAATCAGGGTTCTAATATCCGTGTAGTTATCTAGCTGACTTTCTTCTAAACGCTTGACCAAACCCGCCAAGGTGTCGTCACTCAGAGAATGAATATTCAAGA
>JAJFJK010000019.1 GCA_021774075.1 Nitrosomonas sp.
CTTCCGCGCTGCGCTTGTGCAGGCTGGGTGGTTCCCCCTGCCTTGATTCCAGCAAAAGCCATGATCTTTCGCTCGCTTACTCGCTCTTTGTCCGGGGTTTTCAACCCCAAAAGGGGTGTTTTTTTAAAAATAAAGGAGAAAAAAGATGAGCGAAGAAATCAAAATATATGTTGCAGATTTAGCAGCTTACAATAATGGCAAATTGCACGGTGTTTGGATCAATGCCACAGATGATCTGGATGATATGCAAGACCAAATCAATGTCATGTTAAAAGCAAGCCCTGAAGGGTTTGCCGAAGAATACGCCATACATGATTATGAAGGTTATGACGGGTATAGTCTGGGAGAATATGCAGGCATAGAAACCGCGCATAAGATCGCGTGCTTTATTGAGGAACATGGAGAAATTGCAGGGAAGCTATTAAACCATTTTGGCGGTGATTTGGACGATGCCCAAAAAGCCATAGAAGAGAACTATAGCGGGTGTTACAGATCGTTAGCCGATTATGCCCAAGAGGTGGCAGAGGAGTTAGGCGATATTCCACAGCGTTTAGAATCTTATATCGATTATGAACGCTTGGGGCGTGATATGGAGCTTGGTGGGGATGTTTACACTATAGAAACAGCTTTTGACGAAGTTCATATATTTTGGGCGCATTAGAAAGAGCTGAAATCATGGAAAATAAGGAAACTATCCCGCTCAATTGGAGCGGGATAGAGATAGAAGTCATTTTTAAGCGCAGTTATTCAGAAATTTATGAGAAAATATACGGTTACGTGCTTTCTCATATTGAAATTCGGAGTGTGCGCCCTCATCATGCACCACTACCGATAACAGATACAGGTTTTAGATCAATCTTTATGACTGAGCCTGAAGTGCTAGAGCATGGCGGCGCAGTCAACTTGGTTTTATCATTGCTTGAAGAAAGGGCGAAGAGTGAGGCATGGACAAAGGCGAATGAAAAAGCCAAACAGTATCAATTGTTTTGATGGAAAGGCGCACTTCCTATAGAATAGAGCGCCTTTTTTCCATTTAAATGAAGTACAAAAACAAAAAATATTTATTTGTACAAATTGTTGTACAAATTCACGAAACAGCCACTAAGAAAATACAAATTGTCTTCTGCAAACAAAAACATACGCAACTTTTCTATTATCGCCCATATTGATCACGGCAAATCAACGCTGGCTGATCGAATCATTCATCTATGTGGCGGTTTGTCAGACCGTGAGATGGAAGAACAGGTTCTAGATTCCATGGATCTGGAACGTGAAAGAGGCATTACCATCAAGGCGCAAACTGTTGCGCTACGCTATAAAGCAAGAAACGGGGAAACCTATTTACTAAATTTAATTGATACACCCGGTCATGTGGATTTTTCTTATGAAGTATCCCGGTCATTAGCGGCTTGTGAAGGTGCTTTGTTGGTGGTTGACGCTTCACAAGGTGTTGAAGCACAAACTGTAGCGAATTGTTATACCGCAATAGAACAGGGTGTTGAAGTTGTGCCGATCTTAAATAAAATTGATTTGCCTGCTGCTGAACCTGAGCGCGTCATTGAGAATATTGAAGATGTGATCGGTATCGACGCACAGGAGGCCCTGCGTGTTAGCGCGAAAACAGGCGAGGGTGTAGAGGATGTGCTGGAAGAACTAATCACTAAGATTCCTGCGCCTACAGGTGATCCTGATGCACCGCTGAAAGCACTAATAGTTGATTCCTGGTTCGATAATTATGTTGGTGTCGTGATGCTGGTACGTGTCATTGATGGTACGCTTAAATCGGGTAATAAAATTCTTTTAATGGCGAATAAAGCAGTGCAGTTGTGCGAGCATGTCGGCGTGTTTATGCCAAAACCTGTCAACCGTGAATCGTTAAGTGCTGGCGAGGTGGGTTTTGTAATTTCAGGTATTAAAGAGTTAGATGCGGCCAAAGTGGGTGATACGGTTACGCTGGCAAATCGCCCGGCTGAGAAACCACTGCAAGGTTTTAAAGAAATTAAACCACAAGTGTTTGCTGGGCTATATCCCGTAGAATCCAATCAATATGATGCATTACGTGCCGCACTAGAGAAATTGAAATTGAATGATTCGTCATTACAATTTGAACCAGAGACATCGCAAGCACTTGGATTTGGTTTCCGCTGTGGTTTTCTGGGGTTACTGCACATGGATATCGTGCAGGAACGTTTAGAAAGAGAATATGCTATGGATTTGATCACAACGGCGCCTACTGTTGTTTATCAGATCCATATGCGCGACGGCACGATCACTGAAATTGAGAATCCATCAAAAATACCGGATGTTTCCAAGATTGAGGAAATTCGTGAGCCCATTATCACCACAACTATTTTGGTGCCAGATGAATATGTTGGCGCTGTCATTAAGTTATGTGTAAGCAAACGCGGCATACAAAAGAATATGCAATATATGGGTCGGCAAGTCATGCTTACCTATGAAATGCCATTAAATGAAGTGGTCATGGATTTTTTTGACCGGCTTAAATCAACCAGTCGCGGATATGCTTCGCTGGATTATGAGTTCAAGGAATTCCGTACCTCAGATTTGGTTAAGCTGGATATATTAATTAATGGTGATAAGGTTGATGCCCTGTCATTAATTGTTCATCGTAGTAATAGCCAACACCGTGGGCGGGAATTAGCGCAAAAGATGCGCCAGTTAATTCCTCGCCAGATGTTTGACATTGCCGTGCAAGCAGCTATCGGTGCACATATTATTGCCAGAGAAAGTGTTAAAGCATTGCGTAAGAATGTGCTTGCAAAATGTTATGGCGGTGATATTTCACGTAAACGTAAATTACTGGAAAAGCAGAAAGCCGGTAAAAAGCGCATGAAAATGGTCGGTAATGTGGAAATACCACAAGAAGCATTTCTGGCAATCTTGCAGGTTGACAATAAATAATGAATATTAAAAACGCTTACGTTTCTCTTGATCGGGGAGCATTGCATTTAATGCGCATCAATAGGCACAATGTTTTAATCCGTTTTTCACAGGAAGAATCATGAACTTTCCGCTGGTCTTATTAATTTTACTTATCTTAACCGGCAGTATCTGGTTACTGGATCATTTTGTACTTCGACATAAACGAGCAGCTGATGAAAGTGAACCCTGGTGGGTAGAATACCCAAAAAGTTTTTTTCCAATAATTTTAATTGTTTTTAGCCTGCGCTCTTTTGTAATAGAGCCTTTTAAAATTCCATCCGGTTCAATGATTCCAACGTTATTAGTGGGTGATTTTATTGTCGTCAATAAATTTACCTATGGCATAAGATTGCCGGTTATTAACAAAAAAGTCATTGATATGAACGAGCCAAAGCATGGTGATGTAATGGTATTCCGATATCCGGATGATATATCGATTGACTTCATTAAACGTGTTGTTGGTGTTCCAGGAGACACGGTTACTTATCAGAATAAGCAACTGACTGTGAATGGTGAAGTGGTTAAGCTGGATTATGTTGGCGACTACAAATATGTGGAAGCAGGGTCAGGCTATATTTATTCAGATCAATTTGACGAACATCTGGGTGAAGACAGTTATTCTATTTTGAATAATCAGGATGTGCACGGATTACAATTTTCAAGTGTCGGACACTTTCCGTATCGAGAAAACTGTAGATATCATCGATCAGGCTTCACTTGTGAAGTCCCTGAAGGAAATTATTTCACATTAGGTGATAATCGAGATAGCAGTAGTGATAGTCGTTATTGGGGCTTTGTGCCGGAAGAAAATATTGTTGGAAAGGCGTTTATGGTCTGGTGGAACTTCAATGATCTGGATCGTATTGGATTATCAATTAGGTAATTAATCGTTTAATTTTCTAGGAGATAGGCATGGCTTATAGTTTATTGCAGAAACAAAAAGGAATCAGTGTTTCAGGGCTAATGGTCTGGTCGGTAATTCTGATTTTAGTTGCTATACTGGGGATGAAGGTGGTGCCTGTATATGTTGAAAATGCTACGATTGAAAAAACGCTTGTGGCAATAACCAATGATGCCAGCTTGCAGAATCCATCGGCCAGTCAGGTAAGACAATCCTTTATTAGACGAGCCCAGATTGATAATATACAAGTAGTTACCGCCAAAGATATAGTAATAAACAAGGGAAAAGGTAAAACACAACTCAGTATTAATTACACAGTATTAATACCACTTTTTTCAAATGTCTCATTGCATATTGATTTTGAAGCTAAAAGTGACTGATTGCCAGAGTAATATAATTTAAAAACTCATGTACGCCAATAAAAAAACATTACTAGATACTTTTTGTAATCGTCTTGGCTATGTTTTTACCCGGCCTGAATTGTTACGTGAGGCGCTAACACATCGCAGCCACAGTGCTGCACATAATGAGCGCCTTGAGTTTCTAGGTGATAGTGTTTTGAATTGTGCGATTGCAGGTCTTGTATTTAAATATTTTCCTGAAATTCCTGAAGGTTATTTATCGCGGCTGCGTGCCAGTCTGGTTAATCAACAAGCGCTTTCTGACTTGGCAACGCACTTGGAAATGGACAAGTTGATAAGATTAGGCGAAGGTGAGATTAAAAGTGGTGGTGCGCGTCGTCCATCCATACTTGCAGATGCATTGGAAGCGGTTTTGGGTGCAATATATTTGGACAGTGATTTTGCTCAAGCTGAAGCCGTTGTGGCGACACTCTATTCTCCGATGCTTGCGCATATTGACTCAAGCACACAAGGGAAAGATCCCAAAACACTATTGCAAGAGTTTTTGCAAAGCCAGAAACTGGCATTACCTGAATACACTGTAGTTAATACACTTGGCAAAGCACATCAGCAAAAATTCAAAGTTGAATGTGTTATTGCTAAATTCAATATTCGTACATTAGGTGAAGGTACCAGCCGCCGTAGTGCGGAACAGGCTGCTGCGAAACTTGCCTATGAACAAGCCTGTACGTATAGCTAAAATAAGTGTAGCGCCCTTCAAATTAGTGTATAACCATTCCTTTCGTTTCACCTAATGACCTCCATGGTTCAGCATGACTCCTGATACTCATTTTCGCACTGGTTATGTTGCAATTGTTGGAAGACCAAATGTTGGCAAGTCAACGTTACTTAATCATCTTGTACAACAAAAAATAAGCATAACCTCCAAAAAAGCACAAACCACTCGCTATCGAATAAACGGTATTCTAACCGACCAAAATACTCAATTTATTTTTGTTGATACGCCGGGTTTTCAAAAACAACATCTTAATCGCCTAAACACCGCAATGAATCGCGTGGTGACACAAAGCATACAAGATGTTGATGTTGTATCATTCGTTATCGAGGCCACGCGATTTGATGAGCGTGATAGCCTAGTGTTAAAACTGTTGCCAAAAGATATACCGGTCATACTGATTGTCAACAAGATTGATCAGATAGCAGATAAAAACAAATTGCTTCCTTTTATAAATGAGATGTCAAAAGTTTTCAATTTTGCGGCAATCATTCCGGTGAGTGCCGAGCATGGTACACAATTACCTGAATTGCTAGATACAATCCGAACTTATCTTCCCGCAGCACCACCGTTATTTGCCGAAGATGAAGCTACTGATCGCAGTGAACGTTTTATAGCTGCAGAATTATTACGTGAAAAATTATTTCGTTTAATTGGAGAAGAAATTCCATACGCGACTAGTGTTGTGATTGAGCAGTTTAAACTGGAAGGAAAATTGCATAAAATTTATGCATCCATTTTGGTGGACAGAGCCAATCAGAAAGCAATTATTATTGGCAAGAATGGAGAAAAAATTAAATTGATTGCCAGTCAGGCACGCAAAGATATGGAAAAAACTTTTGGTAATAAAGTTTACCTGGAAGTCTGGGTTAAAGTCAGAAGCGGATGGGCAGATAACGCAAATGTATTAAAAAGCCTGGGACATGAGTAAGATGCTTTATTTTATGGGCATTTCTAAAAATCAAGACTTCATCCCAACTGCTGTGTTACAGAAAAAATTATTGCTGTCATATCAAACATATGCTGCACTGAAAAATTATTTCTGCGCCTTGCATTTGGGCGAAATCTGAATTTTTAGAAGCACCCTTATGATTGCTGAGAGGAATAGATATCATGATTGAATTAGGCGTCAACATTGATCATGTGGCGACATTAAGGCAGGCGCGTGGCACACAATATCCTAGCCCGGTGGATGCTGCATTAATTGCAGAATCAGCAGGGGCAGATGCCATTACACTACATTTGCGCGAAGATCGTAGACATATTCAGGACAAAGACGTCGAGGTATTGCGCAGCAAACTTAAAACCAGAATGAATCTGGAAAGTGCTGTTACGGATGAAATGGTTAATATTGCGCTACGTGTTAAGCCACATGATATTTGTCTGGTACCCGAACGACGTGAAGAATTAACTACGGAAGGTGGTCTGGATGTGATTAAGCATTTTGAACAAGTACAGCGTGCTTGTGATCGACTGGGGGCAGCGGGGATTCGTGTGTCACTTTTTATTAATGCAGATTCATCACAGATTGATGCTGCAGTTAAGGCTGGTGCGCCCGTGATTGAAATTCATACGGGTGGATATGCAGATGCACCTACTGTAGAGGCACAACAAGAGGCGTATTCTAAAATTCAGGAAGCGGTTGCTTATGGTCTTGGTCAAGGTCTTAAGGTCAATGCCGGACATGGCTTGCATTATCAGAATGTGCAGTCTATCGCGCGAATTTCAGGTATTTCTGAATTAAACATCGGTCATGCCATAATTGGCCAGGCAATTTTTGTTGGACTTGAACAAGCAGTTAAAGATATGAAACAATTAATACAAAAGGTAAGCTGTTGATTTACGGTATAGGTACCGATGTGGTTGACCCTTCCCGCATTGCACGCTCATTGGAACGCTATGGTGAACGGTTCGCGCGGCGAATTTTAACCGAAAGTGAGTGGAGAGAATATAATAATAGCGGTAAACCTGTTGTTTTCCTGGCCGGACGTTTTGCGGCTAAAGAAGCACTCTCTAAAGCCATGGGAACTGGCTTGCGCTATCCGGTAAGTTTGGATTTTATAACGGTTACTCATGATGAGTTGGGAAAACCTTATTTTGAGTTTCATCCTGAACTCGATCAATTGCTTAGTGATCAGGGGATCACGCAGCATCATTTATCGATCAGTGATGAAAGAAATCTTGCTTGTGCATTTGTCATATTGGAGAAATAGCCATGTCACTCGGGCCAGTAATGCTCGATATCGAGGGTACGCAACTCAACGATGATGATATCAGAAGACTCAAGCACCCTTTGACAGGTGGTGTGATTTTGTTTTCCAGAAACTATGACAATAGCAACCAACTGACAGAACTAACCAGCGCCATTCATGCCATAAGAAGTCCGCACTTGTTGATTGCAGTCGATCATGAAGGGGGCAGAGTGCAGCGTTTCCGTAAAGATTTCACACACTTGCCACCGATGCGTGAGTTGGGACTTATTCATAACAATAATCCTGGCCAGGCAAAACAGCTTGCCAAACAAGTTGGCTTTGTTTTGGCCGCTGAATTGAATGCATGTGGTGTTGACCTTAGTTTTACGCCTGTGTTGGATATCGATCATGGTCAAAGCAGCGTAATCGGCGATCGTGCTTTTCATCGCAGCCCTCAAGTGGTTGCAGAGCTTGCACATCACCTGATGATGGGATTGAAACAAGGCGGCATGCTCGCAGTGGGCAAGCATTTTCCTGGTCATGGTTACATTCAGGCTGATTCCCATTTAGAAAAATCCATTGATAACCGCAATTATGTGGATATTGAGATGGATGATCTCATTGCGTTCCGATCAATGATCGACTTTGGTATCGCCGGCATGATGTCGGCACATGTTATCTATCCACAAGTAGATAGCCTTCCAGCCGGTTTTTCCAAAACCTGGCTACAAAAAATTCTGCGCACAGATTTGCATTTTGATGGTTGCATCTTTAGCGATGATCTCAGCATGCAGGGCGTGGCGCATTTTGATACGATAAATTTACGTGCGAGTGCAGCTTTAAATGCGGGTTGCGATATGATTTTGGTATGCAATAGCCCGCAAGCTTCTGATGAGCTGTTGGCATCATTACAGTGGGAAATGTCAGCCACAAGTTTGGCCCGGTTGGCCAGAATGCATGGTAAAAGACGTTTTGAATCAATGCTAAAGTTGCGTGAAGATGCGGATTTTGTGCATGCAATCAGACAAATTGGTGCGATAGGACAAAGAAACGAAGAATTGCCACTGGCGTAATTGTTATGCTGATTTTATGGTCTGTTTGCTTAACCTGACAGCACCATGTGTTAAAAATCACTTGGCATTCAAGGATTGCGCATTAAACTAATACGCATTACTATGTTTCAAAATTAGTCAGCAATTATGCTGATAATTCAAAAGAATACTTCTATAAGTTAATGTATTGCGTAACAATGTAAAAGGGTAACCTATTGATCTAAAATAACTATTTTAAGGTGCAAGGTCTGAAAAGTGTAAACACTGTAATGTAAATTTAACGTCACACTATTAAGGAGCTTATATGTCAAATATAGCAGGCAAGGCTTATGCCATGAATGTGATCACACCAATGCGTTGGTATAAAGTATGGCTTAATCGGCTTATTTTTTGGGCCGCACTTAAAGCTCCCAACGTACTTAACGGGCTGCTCACGCTTTCCTTAATCCATTATGCGCGTTGGGTCATCATCCCACGGGATAAATTTCCACGCCTTGACCCAAGCCAGCCTAAAGAAGAGCTTGAATATTCCTACATGATGTTTTTTAGTAACTTCAATGGCAGTTGGGCTCAGTATGTCGATTCATTTACATTTGCCATTCCCTCAGGTTTAGATCTCTTTTGGAAAATGAATGTTCGATATCCAAAGTCAGTGCCTTTGACACCATTTCACGATTACATACAACATAATCAAATCGATACCTCGCATTACTATACGGCTTACCCAATGGCCGCCTCAAATGATGTGAAGTCTGCTAAAAACGTGAAGAAAGCACTCATAGATTTTAATGCGGCTTCCAGTAACAAATCCCCCGATGAGTTTCTTGAAGATTACAATAAGTTGTTGAATCAACTGCAGCATGATTTTGGCGAAATGCGACCAACGCCGATCGTCAGTCTGGCAGCGCAAGCAGTTAAAGAACGTTATATGGAAACCCAAGCAGGTAATCGTTAAAACTTGAGAAAAGGGGATCATCATCATGGCAAGCAAAAGTGGTAATGCAACGGCATTAACCGTACTCTCTCCAATAGTCAATGGTATCGTGGATGGCAAATCGTTTGCAGATATAACACGCGAGCGTAGTTTACGCATACCCATTCATGAGAAAAGTCCTTTAGCCAAGGTACCCAATACCTATCTGGCGCGTTTATTTATCTTAGATAATGTTTTTTATGAATCTTTACCAGGAAGTGACTCAGTTTTTAATTTTTCTGAAATCACTTCTATCCTTTCGGATTCGGCGCGTAAAAAAGCTTTGCCACGTAAAGACCAGTTGAAATCTAAATATTTGGTATTTTCCAGTAATTTTTATGGTGATTTAGATGAATATCTAACAGGCATGTGGGAGAAGTGGTCTTATGATGATAATGGACAGCAAAGAGATGTTCGGTACATTTGGGAGCACTGTGTTGCTTTTGAAGGTGTTAGTGATGCGACCAGCTTCATCAGATACATTAAAAGATGTCAGTTGGATGCAACCTTATTCTTTAATGGTTCAACCGATGATTCGCTACAAGAACAGCTCAAGGCGCTCTATTTGAAACAGGAATTTTCAAAATTCGCTGCAGCGCACCAAGGAAAAAGTGCAGCTGATGTGCAACAGGCATTCAAAGCATTTATTGCGCGAGTGCAACCTGAAAACTTAAGCCAGCCTTCCTGGCAGCCCGGGCAATCAACGCCATAACCTTAGCTTTTGAGGTAAACAGCAGAATATTTTGTCAACAAATCAATGAGAGTTTAATCATGACACAGAATTTAGACTTAACGGATATTCAAGGGAACATTGTAAAAGCTTATGGCTCTTTCGGTTTTTTTAAGGCGCGTTATTTGTTCCTGCGTGTGGATGATGGCGATAAGGGCAGGGACTTTGTTGGTCTGATTACTGCAAAAGTCACTTCTGCTGAAAGATGGAAGAAAGAGGCAGCACCGTCAGTTACCACCAATATTGCATTTACTTACCCGGGGCTGAAAGCATTAGAGTTGCCGACCGCATCATTAATGGGTTTTCCAGCAGATTTTGTGATGGGCATGAGTAAGCGTAAAGATATTTTGGGGGATGATGGGCCGAGTGACCCACAGCATTGGGACAAGATCTGGCAAGAAACGGTACATATCTGGATATCGATTAACGGCAAATCACAAGAGGTGATTGAAGAACGCTACCAATGGATTCTTCAACAGATTGAGGCATCACGCGGAGTTACGTTACTAGAAGGCCATCGTGGTGAAGATAAGGATGGTAACCCGGTAGAAGACCTGCCGTATCAAGATGCCAGTGTGTTGTATGATGAAAATGGTATTCCGACGGCTAAAGAGCACTTTGGTTATACGGATGGCATTGGTGACCCGGTATTTGAGGGACAAACAAATAATGCGGCACGCGTTGTCGGGCGAGGAAAATTAACCCGTGAAGGGGGATGGGAGCCACTTGCCACTGGTGAGTTTATTTTGGGTCATGTCGATGAAGCCATGGAGTATCCGCAGACAGCGCCAAGGCCGGATCTGCTTTCCAATAATGCCACCTATATGGTCTACCGTAAATTACACGAGAATGTCGGGACTTTTAATAATTTCCTGGATGAACAAACTGCAATATTCCCTGGTGGTAAAGAAAACAAAGAGTTATTAGCCGCAAAATTTTCGGGTCGATGGCGTGATAACGGTGCACCACTTGTTGATACACCGGATAATGAGAGTAAGGCCGAGTGGGACAAGAGATTCGCAGCAGCGGATGTGCCAACGCAAAAAAACATGCTGACAAACTTCACTTATAATGATGATATCAGTGGCGCAAAATGTCCTTTGAGCGCACATACGCGTCGTATTAATCCACGCGGTTCTCTGGAATATGGTGTTAAAGATGCTTTTGATACACCCGGCGCGTTAGTTAATCGCCGGCGGATATTACGTCGCGGTTTACCGTATGGCAAGATTAAAGATCAAACCAGTGATAAAGGTAATCATGGCATTATATTCATGGCATTAAATGCGGACATCAAACGTCAATTTGAGTTTATTCAACAGCAGTGGATTAATTATGCCAATGATTTTAAACAGGGCAATGATAAGGAAGTATTGCTTGGTAATCATGATGCGAAGAACCCGGGAAAAGTGGTTCTTGAGGTCGAGGAAGGTTCAGGCAAACCACCACATTTTGTGTGCAATATCCCCAGGTTAGTTGAAACCCGTGGCGGGGATTATTTTTTCATTCCAAGTATTACAGCTTTAAAAATGATTGCGGGTGGCATTATTGATCCAACCTAGCGCTCCTTCAACTTGATAAAATCGGGACAAAAAATGGCAAATTCTAAAGCGGCAGGCGGTAAATTAGTTGAATTAGTGTTCAAGAACCTTGGATTGGTATTCTCAATTCTTCGCTGCATTAAACCCAATGTAGTGTTCAAAGGTAATGCGCTGATTACCAGATATGAAGATGTCACAGAAGTTTTGGAACGTGATTGGGTGTTTCAGGTGACTTATGCCGAGAAAATGTACAAGGTAACCAATGGCAGCAATTTCTTTCTGGGCATGGAAAATACCGAACAATATACGCGTGATGTATCTAATATGCGTCTCACGGCTAGGCGTGAAGATATCAGTGAAATCATTACACCGTTCGTTGACAAGACCAGCATGGACATCATTGCAGCCAGCAATGGGAAAATGGATGTTGTCCAGGACTTGAGCCGGGTCGTGCCGACACGTTTAATCGGTGAATATTTTGGTACGCCGGGTTGGAACGAGACTGAGTTTACTGATGCGGCAACGAGTATGTTTCAGTATTTGTTTTACCCGGATGATCCGGAAGTTGAGAAAAAAGCTTTAGATGGCGCAGAAAAAACACGCAATTATCTTGATCAGGCGATTGCTGAGAGAAAGGCCAATCGTAATCAACGTGATGACGTGTTGGAGCGTTGTTTGAAATTACAAGACGCTGGAATGCCAGGTATGGCGGATCAGGATATTCGTAATAATTTCATCGGCCTGCTCATCGGTGCGATTCCAACTACATCAAAATGTGCTGCGGTAACCCTAAACCATTTGTTTAACAATCCCGAACTGCTGGTTGAAGCGCAACAAGCGGCGCGTGTTGATGATGATCAGAAAATGATTCAATTTGTGCAAGAAAGCCTGCGTTTAAATGCTTTTGCAGCAGGCATTCAAAGAATTTGTGCGGAAGATTATGTGGTGGCCAAAGGCACGCTGCGCTCAACTAAAATTCCCAAAGGCACAATTGTCTTAGCCGCAACCCAATCAGCCATGATGGATTGGCGTAAAATCAGAAAGCCTAAAGAATTCCGTTTAGACCGCCCGGCATATAGTTACATGCATTTTGGATATGGACTGCACACCTGTTTTGGCCAATATATCAATCTGGCACAGATTCCCGCTATCGTTAAAGCTGTTTTGAAACAGAATGGATTGCGGCGTGTTTCAGACATGAATGTTGTTGAACCTTTCCCAGTCAATCTTGAAATTGAGTTTGACGCATAGCATGATGGAAAATAATGGAAACTAATCAAACACCAATAAAGGTAATTTCATTTACCCCCAGTGCGGATGCTGAGCTGAATCGATGGATACTCAATTATTATGGCATCAATTTTGTAGAGAAAAGGCATGCGCCACCATTCTTTTTCATCATACGAAAATTTTATGGCGGGAACAGTCTCGTTTTATGTCGTATCGGTGACAAAACACTGGATAGTGTGCGCACAATCATCGAACATTTTGATGCGTTGGCGGATACAGATAAAAAACTGATTCCTGAATCATTTGCTCAGAATATGGATGCTGTTTGGCAGCGTTATAACAGTGATTTGGGAGGAGCAACAGTTACATGGGCCTACACAAATTTATTGCCATACAAAGATATTATGGTGAGACCATTAAGTTTGGGCAGCTCGTGGCATGAACGATTCTTTGTTAAACATTGCTACAGTATTCCAAAAAACTTGATCTGGAAAGTGCAGAAATTGAGTAAATATGCGGCAGATGAAGCATTTAATGAAATCCAGAAAATATTTACCGAAGTCGATAGTTTATTGGCAGATGGCAGAAAATATTTGTATGGTGAAAGAATGACATTGGCTGATCTGGCTTTTGTCGTGAGTGGTGCGCCATTGGTTTTGCCCGCTGGTTATGGTGGTGATCAATATGAACAAGGCGCCATACCCACATTTGAGCAATTTCCTAAAGAATTACAGGAGATTATTTCAAATATGCGTCAAACGCCTGCAGGGAAATTTATTTTACGGGTCTATGCGGAAGATAGATATCCGTCATAATTCATATCACAAATGTAATTATCCGGTGCGTTATATCTTATGAGGAATAAAGGGTAAAATATCACTCGTATGTATTTCATTTCATCACAAATTTTTCATAAGGCTTATTAAGTATGTCAGAGATTTTTGACGTGGCAGTTATTGGTGCTGGCCCAGGTGGATATGTGGCCGCAATTCGTTGTGCCCAGCTTGGTTTAAAGACAGTCTGTATAGACGACTGGAAAAATACCAAGGGTAGACCAAGTTTAGGTGGAACTTGCCTTAATGTCGGTTGCATTCCATCCAAGGCATTACTTGAATCTTCTGAAAATTATTATCGTGCCGTTCACAAATTTTCCGCACATGGTATTAAATCGGAGGGCACTTCAATTGACGTCCCCGTCATGATTGGCCGCAAAGATAAAATTGTCATGACATTTACCGCAGGTATCACATCGTTATTCAAAAAAAATAAAGTCACTTCGATACATGGTAAAGGGACGCTACTGCAGGAAGACCAAAGTAATCATGCATGGACCATAGCAGTTAACGACGATGATAAAACTGAGCAGATTAGCGCTAAGCACGTCATTCTGGCGACGGGATCAACACCTCGTCAATTACCAATTGCAGCGATAGATAATGATTTGATTCTGGATAATACTGGCGCGTTGGCATTAACCGAAGTGCCTGAACGCCTTGGTGTTATTGGTGCTGGGGTAATTGGTCTGGAAATGGGTAGTGTCTGGCGCAGACTTGGCTCGGAAGTGACCATTCTTGAAGCCATGCCAGGATTTCTTATGGCGGCTGATGAACAAGTGGCTAAAGAAGCAAAAAGGATTTTCAGCAAAGAGCCAGGCCTGGAAATTCAGACAGGTATTGAAATTAAATCAATAAAAACAGCAAAGAAAACGGTAAGTATCGAATACA
>JAJFJK010000181.1 GCA_021774075.1 Nitrosomonas sp.
CCAAATGGGTTTTCTGTTGTGCTCACTGCCTCAAACCATGCATTGTCGATGAGAGACGTCTCGAGCATCTCTTCAAGACGTTCCCCTGAATGACCGACAAGCCGCCCAACACCACAGTCTAGTACTTCTGGTCGTTCCGTCGTATCGCGCAGAACTAGCAATGGCTTACCCAGTGAAGGCGCCTCCTCTTGAACGCCTCCGGAGTCAGAGACCACTAGCCATGCTCGTGAGAGCAGGTGCAGGAAATCTGCATATTCGAGCGGCTCAATACAGTGTATTCGCTCTGCGCCGGTGAATTCTGCATCAACCACGGCGCGCACCGATGGATTTGGGTGGACTGGGAAAACAAGCTCAACATCTTGATGTCGCCCTACAAACCGCCGCAGCGCTCTCAGATGTGAGAGCATAACCTGCCCGAAATTCTCTCGACGATGTGTCGTGAGTACAATCAGACGCTTATCTGCAATACTGCCAAGCAATTTTGAAAGCGACGGAGAAGCAGGTGACCGTGTAAGAATGTGCTGGAGTGCGTCAACAACGGGATTCCCGGTGAGTGCAATACATTTTTTCTGAACACCTTCAGCAAGCAAGATTTCGACATTATTCTGGGTAGCAGCGAAATGGAGATCCGCCAGCTGGGTAATGAGGCGGCGATTCATTTCCTCTGGAAATGGGCTGTAGCGATTTCCTGTGCGCAGACCTGCTTCAACGTGAGCCACGGGTATCCGTGCATAGAAAGCTGCCAATGCGCCAGCAATCGCCGTTGTCGTATCACCCTGAACTAAGACTAAATCGGGCCGTTCAGCCAAAAGTAATGGCTCAATTCCCTCAATCACCCGCGCTAATACAGCATTCGGTGTTTGACCAGGTGACATGACTGCCAGATCATGGTCGATGCTTATGCCAAATTCGCGTATAAAGGGCCGCAGCAAATCCGTATGCTGTGAAGAAGAAACTGTGATGCTTCTCCAAGTGTCACGACGCCGTTCAATAGCCCAGATAACTGGCGCCAGTTTAATTATCTCTGGCCGCGTCCCAAAGAGCGTGAGGATAGTCTTTGTATTGGATCCTGATTTTATAGCCACTGCCAATTATGTCTCCTCTGTTAAAGAATTATTATTGTCGATCATAAGGTTAAAACCATCGGCTTTAGCCAGTGGTTGTTTAGTGTAGCTTCTTTGGCCGCACGTTAATTCCACCGGACCTGAGCCAATATACTGCACCCATAACCATATAGGGTATATTCACGCAGCATGTGTAGACAACCGAGGCTGCAAAGGGAACTTCTGTCTCATTAAGTGCAAGAGAAAGGCCTAGTGTGAAAGCTAATTGTGTCGTACCCAACTGTGCTGGAGAAGATGGCAAAGTGAGACCAATAACCATAAGCACCCATACTGTAATCGCCATTGAGAGTGTTGCTGCATGGCCAACCGAAATAACACATAACCAGATCGCACCAACAACACAGCTCCACTGCAAGATAGAAAGTAAGAAAGCATTGATCACGATGGATGGACTACCCAGTGCTGAGAAACCCACAAAACTGCGTTTAAGGTGGCTTCTAATCATCACCCATAGTTTCTCCGGTAGAAGGCTGATGACTAGCAATCTTGAATGTCGCCGAAATTTCGACGGTATCAATAACGACACAATTGCTACCAAGCCTGCCACAACCATGAATATGGCGATAAATCCGGCTGCAGCAACATACTCGGGTAACTGCGGGTTTATAATCAAAAGAACTCCGAACAGTGCCGCTACCGCCATAAAATCAAAGATCCGCTCGACCCCTACCGATGCAAGGACAGCACTCGATGCAACGCGTGACCTGCGCCCAACCAGTGCAGCTCTGAGCACTTCCCCAGAATGGGGGATAATTAGGTTGGCTGCAGTGCCTATATAAACCGCAGAGTACAGCAATGGCAGCTCCACACGCGCCACCGGCCCCAAAATAACAGACCAGCGCCAAGCCTTGACCAGCATGAATAACGTCCCGGCTACGAAGGCCATTATAGCCGGTAAGAGTCTAACAGCCTTGAGTCTCTCCAGCATAGAATGAATGTCAATACCGCGCAGTGAAAACCAGAGAAAGATAATCCCTATCACAATACCAAGTAGTGTCCATTTAAATTGCGTCATTATTGTTTTGGTTCTGTTGCATTAAGCACAAAAAAGTATATTTCGGATGAGCTGACATGCCATCCCTTTAAACTAGGCGGATTTATTATGCCAGCGCATAAAATTGCTCAGCAAAAGACATCTTGTCAGCTCCTTCCAACCATTTTTTCGATCACCTTCATGAGCCGACAGCTTAGCTGCTCGTGAGATCAATTGGCTGATTTTTTGATGAAATTCATCTCTACCATAAACTTCACCGCACAGAGTCACCTCTGTGATCAAGTTTGTCAAACAATTTGTTATGATTTTTCAAGTTGGCTGACCCCATGATTTCACCACCCATTAGCCCACCCCCGCCAATAGCGTAAATCACCCCCCGGTATTGCCAAGTTAACTTTCCGGCACGACCAAAACACTGTAATTGCAGACTTTAAGTTACCGTTACCTTTTTTTCAAGACGCAAAACACCTTGTCTCAAATCCCGATAATCACTGGCAGATACCAGATGACGGCTAAGGTTGAATAGATTGCTCACAGCAGCATAAGCCTCCAGGAATCGTTGAGCCTGTATCATCGATTTGAACCGACGCATCCCTCGTTCTCTTACCCGAGTTTGCTGGTGTGAAAGCTCAGCGCGATTGTTGGCGTATTGGGAAGTATCGTGAATCGTGTCTGGGATAAGTTCTCGGTGGGCAACATTGTAACTTCTCAACTTATCAGTGACGATTTTCCTCGGCTCACCGCCATGATTTCTAAGTAGACGCTGGAGGAAACGCTTAGCAACTTTGCCATCCCGGCGCGCCTGCAGAAAAGTATCGATCACTTCACCATCTTGGTTTATCGCCCGCCACAAATACCGTTGTTTGCCTTGAATCTTTACGAATACTTCATCAAGGAAGAAAGTGTCGCTGTATCCTTGATGTTGGCGTCTCAGCTTCTTAGCATATGCTGAACCAAACTTATTGCACCATAGACGAATCGATTCATGAGTTACGACAATCCCTCTTTCAGCCAACAGGTCTTCGATATCACGGTGACTTAAATTAAACCGATGATAGAGCCGCACTGTGTACTGAATGATTTCAGATGGAAATTGATGGCGTTTGTATAGTGTTAATGAATTTTTCATTCCGCTATTGTCACACATATACAGTTAACTTGGCAGTACCCTTTAATTACTTTTATATATTTATTTTATCAAAATAAAATCTTTAAAAGACCCTTTAAAAGACGAAAGATGGAAACAACCCAACATTTTTTCAAGCGTAACCAATCATTTTATTAATTGTATCTTGCAATTGCAAACACTATTCAACAATATTTAATCATAGATTAATGTGATTTTTATCACTATGCGTACAGTTAGTAACAGAACTCCAAGGCGGCTGCGCCGCAAATGCGGCCTCGCGGTCGCTGGTGCTCCCACTCGGGCGCTTTGCGTCAAGCCACTCAGTTGACTGATTATCTGTTATTGCTTTTTTTTCAAAACGAAAACTGTTGCACTTAGAACTTGAGTTCACCAGATACTGCAAGGATTTAGAAGTGACAGAGATTGCCAGAGGGCGAAAACCACTTTAGGTACGCTTGAGCAGTTCGAAATGTTCGGTCACAGCATGGTGATAAAGTGCGCGACCAATTACCGAAAGTTGCGGAAAAAAGGAATGACCACTGGGCGTACGACTGACGTCATTATTGCCACGTTCTGCATTGAAAACAAAATTCCTCTGCTATTTCAAGATCGTGACTTCATCCCTTTCGTAGAAAAGCTTGGTCTGATTCCCGTGCTTAAGGAGATATAACGGCTGAGTTGAGCGGCGTTGCGTCAGCGTGTCCGACCCCCGAGGGGCGTACTCGAATGACTTGTTATTCGGCTTTAGCATAAATTACCGATTCTAAATATTCCTTCAGAGCGACCGCATTGTTTAGCTGTTCTTCTTTTGAGCTGTAGAGTAACGTAACTATACCCGTCTCAATTTCCTCCATAATCTCCGCAACTTGACCAGGATTAGCCTCCAATTCTGCAGCATAACAGTTTTTAAACTTGGCCCATTTGTTCGGGTTATGTCCATACCAGTGTCGCAGCTCTGTGGAAGGAGCAATCTCCTTTAGCCAGACGTCTACTTTCGCTTTTTCCTTAGAAAGCCCACGCGCCCACAAACCATCAACAAGAATTCGACGTCCGTCCGTCTCTTCAGGTTCTTCGTACACCCGCTTAATACGAATTTCGTTTCGTTTACCGTTCATTGAGCAACCGTATAGCGATTGAGCCAAACACGTAAGACGACTGTAGGGTGACAATAAGCAAAGCGCATCGCACCGCATGTCTCAATGCACATAATCAAGCTTTTCCTCATCGCCGCCCACCCAATCAGGTGGATAGACACCTTGGGCGACCAATCCATGCTTTGGCGGATTGATATGTACATAATCTATTAAATTCGGTGCAATGCCCTTCGGTTATTACACCCTACCGGGCTCTTCTACGAATGCGTCGCCCATCATCATCTTGTAATGCGCGGCATGGCCAGACTTATCGAAGATGCCCCGGAAGACCTTTAGGTAATTGTCCACCATCGAGTCATCAATTGAGACGTAGAGGTCGTCGTGCGCATAGTGCGAACCATCATGCACCCACGAGCACAGGGACTTGCAAATGAGTTTCTCCTTTCCATCAAACATCGCGCACAACTCATCAAACTCGACACCGCCCAGAATCTTGAAATAGTTTTCGAGGACACGTCGGAGCGTATTCTGAATCCCTAGGTTCGACCGGTCCGGTTTCCGAATTTCAGCCCAAAGCAGCTCGTATGAGGTCTTTATTGGATTTGTCGGGTGCTTATCGATCTTCGATACCAGCCCCGGCTTCCTGACAATCCAGAAGGTCTCCTCGTTCATTGCTACGTCTTTGCGCTTGAAATTGTAGGTGACCTCCTTGTGGAAATACACGTTATGCGTCATGACGAAGATTTGCTGGATGTGACCGGTTCCGGCTCGGACTTCGTCGAAAAGTTCTTTGATAAGGCTGCCGACGATAAAGAGGATGTCACTATCGAGGCTGGAAACTGGGTCGTCGAAAACGACGACTCGATCAGTGGTCATCCCGCTATCGGACTCGCTGCCTTTCAGCAGGTGGTAGAAGTAGAGGAAGGTGACGAATGTCTTTTCGCCCTCGCTCAATGTGGCCTTGGCATCGGTGCCGTCGGACCGCACCAGTTTGTAGGACGTACCGCTTGTCGTTTTCGCAATTTTGAAGCCTTGGAAGCCGAAGGAGGCGAGCAATTGGTTGATCCCATCAATTGTGGGCTGAACACTCGTCGTCTGTTTCTCCAGTTCGCGAATCTCAGCTACTTTCTTCCCCTTATCTGCCTTCGCGATTGCGATCTGTGCCGTCATGGCAGCAATTGCTTTGGTTAAGGCATCTTCTGCAGTCTTGAAAGTGGCCAGGTCGGTCTTGAGTTCCTCAAGGACGAACTTCCAAACCTGCGCGGTCAGGGTGATGTGCTCAGTCGGAAGGTTCAAGACCATCTTGTTATGCGCTGCAACTTGGATGTTGGCGGCATCAATCAGGTCTTTGATCGCTGTGGCGACATTGCCTACGGACTCTAACTCGACGACCTGACTCGCCTCCTTCTTCTTTTCTGCAAGGCGCTGGTTGTTGAGCGTGATCTTCGTGTCTAGCAGTTCCTTTTCTGTCTTTAACTTCTCGACTTCGAGGAACTTGGACGGAGCCGCGATGATTGCTGCGAGTTCTTGCTGAAGTCGGGCCGCATCTGTTGCGAAGTCGGTGGCGAGGTCGTCGATTACCTTGCTGTCCTTCACGAAGGTTTCGTCGAAATACTCGTTTAAACTTTGGGCGAACGCCTCGGTTGTATTCTGTTGGCAAAATGGATACGTTCTGTCGTTCACGTCGTAGAATCCTCGACCTTCACGAACCCAGTCGCTGTTGCCAAGCTTCTTGATGATCGCAGTGATATCGACGTCTTCCTTGCCCATAACCCGCTTCTTAAGAATTGGGTTTGTTTCATGGGTGATGAGCTTGGCAGTATCGACTGCTGCAATGGTGGCTTCGACCGTGGGAGTCGGGCCAAACACATTCTCAGCCCTATTCTCTAGGTCAGCCTGTGTCTGTGGAGCGGCAGTGTTGGAAGCCAACTCTTGAAGCACTTTGCTTTTAAATTTCTCCTCGCTGCTCCGATAGCCCTCGAAACCCCCTTGAAGTTTCGCATCATGCTTTCGCTTTTGCGCCCAGCACTTTTTTTTCAATTCAGCTTCGAGGGCTGCCAGCTCGCCCTTCTTGCCACTCATTCCGTCAACACCCTGTAACCCTTGAGTCAGGTTTTCGATTTTTGTGGTCAGCTCGTCGAGTTCTCCTTTCGCCGTAGCGATCTTGGTGAGCGTATCAACTTGCTTCTCGCCCAGAGTGAAAACGCCTTTCAGTTCCGTGGATTGGTTGAAATTCAAGTCCACAAAATCGCGGTTGTAAACCATCGGCTGCAGCTTTGTGCCGCTCTTCCAAGTCACGTTGCAGGTCGGAAAACTTGGTGTGTCTGCGATAACACGACTTACCGTGGTCTTCCCCGTGCCGTTAGAGCCGAAGACAAAATTAAACTGAGACAGTCCGGACATCGTTTCCGGCGTTGTGTCATAAGTCGCGACGTTTGCGATGGTGATGGATTTAATCATGTGCGGCCTGTGTTCATGTGCCCCGGTTCTTGGCGCTTAACAGTATGTTTATGAGGAATGAACCCCCATAAACATTATTATAGAGCGTCCTCGTTTTTATCTTCTTGCATTATATTTAAAAAATTAACCTAATGATATTATTGCTTAAACTAATGTCTTATCAAAACCTGCACCATTTATCTAGCTACTCTTCCTCAAATAAGCCGTCATCCCCGCAGCCGTCAAAATACACCAAACTGCAAAAATGGCACCAGGCAATGCGGTTTCAGCCGCAAAGTGTTTTAGTGCAAGTGCAACACCCAAGCCTGCGTTTTGCATGCCGATTTCAATTGAGAGTGCTATTTGCAGTTTTTTCTCGAAACCATACAGCCGGGCTAAATGCCAGCCTGCCAGATAGCCGATTAGATTAATGATTACGACGATCAGGAATAGTTGCAAGCCCACGTCAGCAATGCGTTCTTGATTGGCCGCCACGGCATAACTACAGATGATGACAATGGATAACACTGCGATGGCCGGGGCGATTTTGGTCATGGCTTGTGTTTTATTGCCCAGGTAATGCTTTACCAACATGCCGAGGATAATGGGTAGTACAACGATTAAAACGATGGTTTTCATCATTGGCCAAAATGGAATGGGCAATAATGCGCCGCCGATCCATTCAATTAATACCGGGGTTAATAGGGGTGAGATGAACGTGGCGATAGTTGTGAGTGCAATGGAATAAGCCAAAGCGCCGCCAGCCAAATAAACTACCACATTGCTCGCCATAGCGCCGGGTGCGCAGGCGACGATGATGAGTCCCAATGCGATTTCATTGGGCAGGCCGCTGCTATATGCGGCAATGGCCCCTAGTAATGGCATCACGGTAAATTGTGTTAATAAGCCAAGGCTGATTTGTTTGGGTTGATGGCGGACTTGTTTTAGTTCGTCTGGATCCAGAACGATGCCCAGTGAAAACATGGTGGCTGCAAAAAGCCACAGAAAAACATGCTCAAAAATTAGAAATACATCGGGCAATACATAGGCTGCAATTGCCATGAGCAGTGTCAGTGGGGCCAGATTATCACTGATTAGTTTGATGAGTTTCATTCGATTGCAGTTCAGTGAGGAGTGAGGAGGCGCTGAATAATGCTGAGTCTTGGTTGGTAAATAACTATTCTTAGCTTTTTCTTATTGCATGTTTGGCTGCAGCAGTCATCATCTAAGTACGCGATCATAAATATTTTAACAAAACTCGCTGATTATTACAGGGCTATGCCATTGGAAATATTAATAGCTTTTGGACGGCTATGTGCTACATAAGCAACTCACTTAATCCGTCATTCCCGCATGTTCTTAGCGGGAATCCATTGCCAGTCTGGATTCCCGCCAGAAGCACGCGGGAATGACGAAACTTGTTACATTAAGAGTGTTAAGTAACTTCTGAAC
>JAJFJK010000182.1 GCA_021774075.1 Nitrosomonas sp.
ACCAGCATATTCCATCAGGGACAGAGGAAATGTGAAATGTACCTCACTCAAAGTCCGGATGTATGGCTGCAATCTTATACCTTCTTAAAATCATTGACTGAATGCTTGGCAAAACGTGGGCGTCCATGTATGTCCCCAGAACTCCTTTGTCCCCAGAGATCCAAGTATTCCCAAAAAATGAGTAGTCAAAAAAATAGCTGTCTTGTATGATTTGGCAAATTATAAATCAATAAGGACCTTGTTATGCTCTGCCCAGAATGTGGTACGGAAAATGCCGATCAAGCTGAATTTTGCGTCAATTGTAATCATGATCTACGCCTTGAAGAACAACCGGTTTCGCAAGAAAACGCTGATGATGCGCCAGTTACTTCAACAACAAATGACCAACCCGTCAAAGCTGAAAATAATCAAGTAGCAGCGCCAGGGCGACGTCCGCGTATTACCGATATTGATCTTCAGCCGGATGATGCCGGTGATAAACCCGTTGTATCCACTAGATTTAATATTGCTATTATTGTTGGCACGCTGGTTTTGCCAATTATTGGTGTCATTGTGGGGTTTACCTACTTAAGAAAAGAACATCCAGATGCTAAAAAAGCTGGGAAGGTTTGGTTGATGCTGGGTGCGTTTATGATTATTGTAAATATTCTGCTGGTTAGCAGTATGAATTAGCAAGATTTCTACTATTAGGGGTGCGCAGCAGCTTGTTTAAATGGTAGTGTACCTAGGAGGCTGTCCGAGAATAGAATGGCGGAAAAGCTATTTTGGCCAGATTTCCCGATCATTTTCATTAAATAGAACAACTATTCGCCTCAAATGATCAAAAAATCTGCTTCAAAATTACTTCCCCTCGCTACGATCACTTAAGTTCGACAGACTCCTAGAACATGGGTTTGTCTTTGGCGGAATTATAACGTTCAATGCCTTCCAGGATTTCATTCTTAGCCGTATCAACACCATCCCAGCCTTTTATTCTCACCCATTTACCTTCTTCCAAATCTTTATAGTGCTCAAAGAAATGTGCAATTTGGGAGCGGATAAATTGAGGTAAATCCTCATAGGATTGAATTTCCATGTAAAGATTGCAGAGCTTATTGATCGGCACAGCCAATAATTTGGCGTCCTCACCGGCTTCATCGGTCATTTTTAGCATCCCTAGTGGACGGCAGCGGACAACCACGCCGGTAATGAGTGGTACCGGTGAAATGACCAATACATCGACAGGGTCGCCATCATCTGACAACGTGTGTGGGATGTAACCGTAATTACAAGGGTAATGCATGCATGTTGACATAAAACGGTCTACAAACATGGCGCCTGTATCTTTATCCACTTCATATTTGATAGGGTCAGCATTCATAGGAATTTCTATAATGACATTAAAATCATTAGGAATATCAGTGCCTGGGCTTACACGATCTAAATTCATATTGATTTTTAAAAGGGTGGGAGATTAAGCCATTATATTATGTTTACTTTTCAGTTATAGAAAAAATAAAATAAAGTGCATAAGCATAATTGGAACCCCGATTTTATAGACCACTCGCCAATTTTTGAGCCATTTAATTCGCTGCAAGAAAATATCAATAAATTTGCCAGTTGGCCCTCAATTGATGATTTTGAATTGTTAAAGCAGGCAACGGGACGGCGCATAACTTCACGTTCAGGTCAGCCGCTCAATTTTGTGCCGCAGGCCACATCAGCACATGAATTCACGCAACAATATGAACCCAGGATTTTTCTGCATGGGGAAATTCAAACGCGCAATAATAATTGGCATGATTTTTTTAATGCGCTGGTATGGATGACCTTCCCACAGACTAAAGCTGTGCTTAATCAAATTCATTTTAATGAACTGCAGCTTGCCTTACAAAATAACCAGAAACAACGTAGCTTATGGCGAGACGCCGCAACTTTGTTCGATGAATCCGGTGTCGTTGTGGTGTGCAGTCAAAAGGATTTAATTGATTTATTGAAAAACCATGAGTGGAAACAATTGTTTTGGGAACAGCGCGAAGCTGTATTGTCGACAATGCGTTTTTTTGTTTTCGGACACGGGCTATATGAAAAAGCTTTAAATCCATATATCGGAATGACCGGTAAGGGCGTCATGCTGCATGTGGAAGAAGCATACTTCAAGCAACCACTATCAGACCAAATAACTGCCGTGGACAGCAGGTTGGAAGCAATTTGGTCGCAGGAAAAACTGTTAAGTGCTGATTTAACACCTATACCGATACTTGGTTATCCGGGCTGGTCAAATGATAATTGCAACAGTGTGTTTTACGACAACCAACAATATTTTCGACCGCATCCATCAAAACGTAAATGAACTATGAGTTTTCCCATGTTAAACAAATGATGCGCTAAAATTAGCGTGTTTTATTGAATATCAGTACTTCCTTAGAAATTATCTTAACTTTCATTGGAGGAATGATTTGGGACTGCTGCTCGATATGCCCAAGTTATTAATATTATGAATAAATATTTATTTAAACTATTAGCGCTCGTGTTTTTAGTGTTGCAGATTTCGAGTTCGGTAAAAGCTGGCGATTTGGCGCCCGAAGTGATCATGGGTGCCCGCACAATCAATACCGAAACAACACAATTGCTGATGGATAAGGGCTATGTATTAATTGATGTGCGTGGCATAGCTGATTTTAGTAAGGGTCATATTCCAGGGGCATATCACTTGCCTGTTAAGCGTGAAGATTTTTCAGCTATAAATTTGCAAGAAATTGTGGCAAAAGATCAAGCCGTTGTTTTTTATTGTAATGGGATCCATTGCATGGGCAGTTCAATGGCAACAGAAAAAGCAATTGCGTGGGGCTGGAGCAATATATTTTATTATCGTGATGGTTTCAAAAGTTGGAAAGATGCGGGGTTTGCGATACAAGTCATTAGTGACGCTGAGATCGCTAACTAGGAGGCTGTCCGAGAATAGAATAATCTACTGCGGAAAAGCCATTTTGGCCAGATTTCCCGGTAATTTTCCCTTGGTAATGACAATGGAATAATTATTCGCCTCAAATAATCAAAGCTCTGCCTCAAAATGGCTTTCCCTCGCTACGATTACTATTCTCGGACAGCCTCCTGGATTTTTTTAAATGGAACTTCTCAAATTATCATTTGATGATTGTGCATTAAATGCGCCTCTCCGTTTGTCTTTGTAGTCAAACGTATTTTTCTCGGCCAATTCTTTGAAATAGTTTTGTGTTTACATGATACTGTTTGTTTTTTCAAATTGCGTGCAGTTTTTTGGTAAAATGTGCGATTAATTTACTAATTTATTGGAGTATTTGATGGCAATTGAAAGAACGTTTTCCATTATCAAACCGGATGCGGTTGCAAAAAATGTGATCGGGAAAATTTATTCGCGTTTTGAATCAAATGGGTTGAAAATTATTGCCTCACGCATGACACATCTTTCGCAGGCACAAGCCGAGCAATTTTATGCTGTGCACCGTGAGCGTCCGTTTTTTAATGATCTGGTGAAATTTATGATTTCCGGGCCCGTTATGGTGCAGGTACTGGAAGGTGAAGATGCCATTAAAAAGAATCGTGACTTAATGGGCGCGACTGATCCACAAAAAGCAGATGCAGGAACCATACGTGCTGATTTTGCTGACAGTATTGATGCTAATGCTGTGCATGGTTCAGATGCATCTGATACAGCTGCGGTAGAAATCGCCTGTTTTTTCCCGACATTGGATATTCATTCTCGATAAAATTTATTCATTTAAAACACTTCTGTGACCACAAATCTGCTTGATTACGATGCAAAGGGGCTAGCCAATTTTTGTGCGGAAATTGGTGAAAAACCATTTCGCGCAAAGCAATTGCTGCGTTGGATCCATCAATTTGGTAAAGCGGATTTTGTGGATATGAGTGATCTGGCGAAAGGCTTGCGAGAAAAACTTTCAATCCTTGCCGTAATAGAATCGCCACAAATTATACGTGATCATACGGCGGAAGACGGAACACGCAAGTGGCTGTTGTCAGTGGGTGCAGGCAATGGTATTGAAACTGTTTTTATACCCGAAGCAAAGCGTGGCACACTATGTGTTTCAAGCCAAGTGGGTTGTGCTTTGGCCTGTACATTTTGTTCCACTGGCAAGCAGGGGTTTAATCGTAATTTAACGGTTGCCGAAATCATAGGGCAAGTATGGCTCGCAAATAATGCGCTTAAAACAGACGATAGCGACCAGGATTCGACGTCAAATCGTGCGGTGACAAATGTTGTCATGATGGGTATGGGCGAGCCGCTGGCTAATTTTGAAAATGTTGTGACTGCGCTGGATTTAATGCTGGATGACCATGCCTATGGTTTATCACGTCGACGGGTAACCGTGAGTACCTCTGGATTGATTCCTGCAATGGATCGGTTGCGAGAGCGATGTCCTGTAGCCCTGGCGGTTTCTTTGCATGCACCAAATGATGCGCTGCGTGATCAATTGGTGCCGATCAATCAGAAATATCCGATTAAAGAATTACTCGCTGCATGTCGACGCTATTTGCAGGCAGCACCGAGAGATTTTGTTACATTTGAATATGTGATGCTCGATGGTGTTAATGACCGTGTTGAACATGCGCGTGAACTCGTTAAACAGGTACAAGATACCCCGTGTAAATTTAACTTGATTCCTTTTAACGCATTTTCGGGTTCTGGTTATAAGCGCTCATCATCAGAATCCGTGCGCATCTTCAGAGATGTTTTGATGCAAGCCGGTTTGGTCACAACAATCCGTAAAACACGCGGGGATGATATTGCCGCTGCTTGCGGTCAATTGGCAGGGCAAGTGAAGGATAAAACACGTCGCACAATGCAAACTACAATGGCGGCGGTGAAATGAATAGAATATTATCTATGTTCGCTCTATTATCTCTGGTGCTGTTGGCCAGCGGTTGTGTACAGCAGCCCATTGAAGGTGGTCTGACTAAGCAGCAACTGGCAAACCGTGTGCAAGAAAGTGCCAGAATTCATACTGAACTGGCCGCTGAATATTTCTATCGCGGACAAATGAAAGTGGCGATTGAAGAGGTTGACGAAGCATTAAAAGCAGCATCGAATTATGCGCCGGCCTACAATGTCATGGGTTTGATTAATATGAAGTTAAATCAGGATCATCAGGCACAAATCAATTTTCAGAAAGCAATAAGTTATGCGCCTAACGATCCAGAAATAAACAACAATTATGGATGGTTTTTATGTGAGCGTTTTCCTGAGCGTATGGACCAGGCCATAGGTCATTTTATGACGGCGTTACAAGATCCATTATATGCAACGCCTGAGAAATCATATGCAAATGCGGGAATTTGTGAGTTAAAGCGAGATAATACGGCGGAGGCGATGTCTTTCTTTCGTCATGCCTTATCAATTAAATCCAATTTTTCGCCTGCTTTAGTTGGCATGATAGAGATAGATTTTAAGAATGGTGATATCGCAGTTGCTAAATCAAAACTTTCTGATTTTATGCAGCATTCACAACAAACACCTGAGAGTTTATGGTTGGCGGTTCAAATTGAACGTGCTGTTGGCAATCGTTTGGCTGAGGATAGTTATATGTTCCAGTTACTAAAGCATTTTCCGGATTCTAAAGAAGCTATTGCTGTGCGTAAGGACAGGTTGAGACAATGAATAATTTCGAAAATAGAAATGAAGATGAGCAACCAATCGTTGTAGATACAGAGACGGCTGATAGTCCGCATATTGAGGATGCATCAGGAACCGTTGAGACGAATGTTGAAAAGCACGGTATACCTGACAACGGCGGTATGCAAACAGCACAATCCAATGATGATGCACCTGTTGTAGATGCCACATCACCTTCATTTTCTGAGGAAGCCGTGTTGACTAAAGAACCGATTGTGGGTGCGCAGATAACGACCGCTGGGGTAGGTAGGGCAGGTGGAGCGGGTATCGTACAAAGTGTTGGCCACTTATTACGCAATGCAAGGCAAGCACGTAGTATGAGTGTCGATGATGTTTCACGCCAACTGCGGCTGTCAGTTCAGCAGGTAGAAGCGATAGAAAGAGAAGATTACGAGAAACTACCCGGACGCGTTTTTCTACGTGGATTTATCCGTAATTATGCGAATTTGGTGAAGTTGGATGCTGAGCCAATCATGCAATTGTTACCGGATCAATCACCGGTTGTCTCTCCTGTTGAACGGACGCCATTTCAAATTAAGGAAATTTCTTTTTCTTCAAGTCAGGACAGAAACTGGAATAGGCTGATTATTATTGGTTTGGCGCTGATATTTCTTACGCTGATTATCTATCTGGTTTATCCGGAAGATGGTTGGCGCAACAAATCAGAAGAGCGTATTAATGCACCTGTTGAATTGGATACAGGACAGAAAACGATAAATTTGGATTTGCCTTTGTCATCCACCTCTTCGGTAGATCAAGGTTTGTTGGCTTCCAAAGATCCGATGTCAGCACTGAATACCTATGGTAGTTTATATTTTAAATTTTCAGAAGAAGCTTTGGTTCAAGTCATCGATAGCTCTGGCAATACTATTTTTGACCAAAGCAACGCAGGTGGTAGTGAAAAAATGCTTAGTGGGAAACGGCCTCTATTTGTTGTGATTCATAGTGCGTCAGGGGTCGAGCTCACCTATAATGATCGGTCAATCGATATAAAACCCTATACAAATGAGCAAGATGGTATCGCACGTTTCACGCTAGAATAGGGCACAGGCTTCTTCGCTTTAAACTCATTAGATTTTATAATAAAAATATTATGCTTCAAAATAATTTATCGTCACAACGGCGCTCAAGTGTCGGTGTTCAGGTTGGTTCAGTTCAGATTGGTGGTGGCGCACCGGTTGTTGTGCAGTCAATGACCAATACGGATACGGTTAATGAAACCGCAACGGTTGAGCAAGTTGCCCAACTTGCGCGTGCAGGTTCTGAATTAGTGCGCATTACAGTTAACTCCATGGAAGCAGCCCAAGCAGTGTCTGGTATTCGTGCGCGCCTGGATGATATGGGGTGTCATGTGCCACTGGTCGGCGATTTTCATTTTAACGGCCACAAATTGCTCACCAGCTATCCAGATTGTGCCAAAGCATTGGCTAAATTTCGTATTAATCCAGGCAATGTCGGCAAAGGTAAAAAGCGCGACGAGCAATTTGCAATATTGATTGAGATGGCTTGCAAATACGATAAAGCTATTCGTATTGGTGTCAATTGGGGCAGCCTTGACCCGGAGATGTTGGCACGGATTATGGATCAAAATGCTAATTCAGCTGACCCGCAGGATGCAAGCTATGTCATGCGTGAAGCATTGATTACTTCTGCGTTGGAAAGTGCTGAAAAAGCCGAAGAAATAGGCCTTAATCGCAATAAAATCGTGTTGTCCTGTAAGGTCAGTGGTGTGCAGGATTTGATTGGTGTGTATCGTGATTTAGCTGCACGTTGTGATTATGCGCTACATTTAGGATTAACCGAAGCAGGCATGGGCTCAAAAGGGATTGTCGCATCAACGGCGGCACTATCCGTGCTATTACAAGAAGGGGTTGGTGATACCATCCGAATTTCATTAACGCCGGAACCCGGTGGTTCGCGTTCACGCGAAGTGATTGTGGCACAGGAAATATTGCAAACCATGGGACTGCGCGCATTTGTTCCTTTGGTTGCCGCATGCCCAGGTTGTGGCCGCACCACCAGCACTTATTTCCAGGAGTTGGCGGAAAGTATTCAGGCGTATGTGCGAGATGAAATGGTTGTGTGGCGTGAACAATATGTTGGTGTTGAGAATATGTCACTGGCGGTTATGGGTTGTGTTGTGAATGGCCCTGGTGAGAGTAAACATGCCAATATCGGTATCAGTTTGCCGGGTTCGGGTGAAAATCCAGTGGCGCCGGTTTATGTTGATGGCGAGAAAATGGTGACCTTGAAAGGGGACAATATCGCCGCAGAATTTCGACAAATTGTTGATCAATATGTCAGTGAGAAATACCAGAGAAAAGTCAGCTAATGGCTAAAGGTGTTAAAGCTATCCGCGGGATGAATGACATTCTGCCGGCAGAGTCGTATCAGTGGGAATTCTTTGAACAAACAATTCATGCGTGGTTAGCCACTTATGGTTACCGCAATATTCGAACGCCAATTGTAGAGCAAACCGATTTATTCGTTCGCTCCATTGGTGAAGTCACCGACATTGTTGAGAAGGAGATGTATACATTTGTAGATCATCTCAATAATGACAGTTTGGCGCTGCGTCCAGAAGGCACCGCATCTTGTGTGCGTGCTGTTGTTGAGCATAACCTGTTATATGCAAGCCCACAGAGATTGTATTATTCAGGCCCGATGTTTCGGCATGAACGACCACAAAAAGGACGTTACCGACAATTTCATCAGGTTGGTGTGGAAGCTCTGGGTTATGCTGGCCCTGATATTGATGCTGAACTAATCATCATGTGCGCGCGCTTATGGAAAATGTTGGGCATCACCGGATTACGCTTGGAGATTGGCACGCTGGGCAATGCTGAATCAAGAGCATTACATCGTTCGCGCCTGATCAAGTATTTTGAACAGCATACAGATGTGTTAGATGAAGAAGCGCTTCGTCGGTTGCATACCAATCCGTTGCGCATATTAGACAGTAAGAACCCAAAAATGCACGACATCATTACGGATGCGCCAAAGCTGATTGATGATCTGGATGAAGAATCCCGTGTTCATTTTGAAGCCTTGCAACATATTCTGCGCGAGCAGGGCGTGAATTATGAAATAAATTTGCGCTTGGTTAGGGGACTGGATTATTACAATCGCACGGTATTTGAATGGATAACCGATAGACTGGGCGCACAGGGTACTGTTTGTGCCGGTGGGCGTTATGATGGTTTAATTGAACAAATTGGCGGGAAACCGGCACCCGCATGTGGTTTTGCAATGGGTATTGAGCGCTTACTGGCATTAATGTCAGAATGCGGGAAAGAGATATCGCGTCCAGTACCGGATGCTTATATTGTGCATCAGGGTGAAACTGTCATGGATTTTGCCTGGGAAACGGCGGAATTTCTGCGTAATCAAGGGCTCAAAGCGATTTTACATTGTGGCGGTGGTAGCTTTAAATCACAAATGAAAAAAGCCGATGCCAGTGGTGCGCGTTATGCACTGATTATTGGCGATGATGAAGTGCAAGCGCAGCAAGTAACCATTAAGCCACTACGTGAAGCCTCACAACAAGCCAGTGTTGGTTTGGATGCAGTACTTGATATAATAAACAATTGTAACTAATTCAGGAAGAAATAATGGCTACTTATAATCTCGAAGAGCAGGATAAAATTGATAGCTTTAAAACATGGTGGGATAAGTTTGGTACAGCAGTTACCATCGTATTAACTGCGTTGGTGGTAACCTTCGGTGGCACTAAAATGTGGGAACACTACCAGCGTACGCAGGCTCATCAAGCGGCTGACCTGTATGTTTTATTGCAGCAAGTACAAACAACCAACGAAGCGGGCAGAATCAATGATGCTGCTCATTTGTTAACGGAAGGCTTTTCATCAAGCGGCTATGCGCCACGTGCTGCTTTAATTGCAGCAGCTGCCAATGTCGAAGCGGATGACACAAAACGCGCTAAAGAAAATTTGCAATGGATACTGGATAATGCCAAAGAAGAGGAAATGCATGATTTGGCACGTTTACGCATAGCCGGCATATTGCTGGATGAAGAAAACTATTCCGAGGCATTGCGTCAACTCAACACCAAACATGGTGCATCCTATGCCGGATTGTATGCGGATGTCAGAGGGGATGTATTTGTAGGGCTAGAAAGATTCGAAGAAGCCCGTCAAGCGTATCAAACAGCAATTGATCAATTAAATAAAAGTAATAGTTATTTCAATATCGTGCAAATGAAAATGGATGCGCTGGGTGATGCGGACTAGTCAGAAAGAGTATTGCTAAATTGAAATTTGTGGCGTCTTTGCGAACGGTTATAGCCTGGGTGATGCTTGCATTACTGCTCAGCGGGTGTAGCAATATGCCCAGTATGAAGACGTTTGATAATTTAGGTCAACAAATTGGTGAATTGTTTGTTAAAGAAGAAAAAGTAGAAATTGATGAAGCAGAATTAGAAGCACTAGAAGCGCTGGACCCTATTCCTTTAAAATGGAGAAGTAGTTTAGGGGATAGTGAAATTGCAGTATTCTCATTGGCTTTTTACAACGACGCATTGTATGCCGCTGATGAGGACGGTGAGTTAACACGCTTTGATTCCGCCAACGGAGAGCAGGAGTGGCGTAATAAAACCAAACAACAATTCTCAGGCGGCGTGGGTGTAGGTGATGGCATGGTTTTGGTGGGCACGTTCAAAGGTGAAGTGTTCGCTTATAATGAATCCGGCCATGCATTATGGAAGGCACAAGTTACCAGTGAGATTTTAAGTCCGCCACAGGCTGATAGCGGTATAGTAGTTGTGCGTACAGTAGATGGTCGTATTTTTGGTCTGGATACTGTGGATGGTTCGCGCAAATGGATTTACCAGGGTGCGACGCCTTCACTAACAGTACGTAGTGCAGCTGGTGTCACCATTTCACATGGTGGGGTATTCGCTGGATTTGCTGGCGGAAAAATGGCCGCCATGAGCTTATTTAATGGGAATATCGGTTGGGAAGTTGCTGTATCACAACCCAGAGGGGTTACCGAACTCGAACGGATGACGGATATTACCAGTTCGCCGGTAATAGACGAGCGGATTGTATGTGCCGTAGCGTATCAGGGCCGTGTAGCCTGTTTTGATATTAATGACGGCGTGCAACTCTGGGCGCGTGATTCATCCAGCAACGCCGGGCTGGCAATGGATAATGATTATATTTATGTCAGCGAAGAAGATGGTGTGGTGGCCGCTTATGATAAAATAAGTGGAGCTGGCATGTGGAAGCAAAGTCGCCTGGGCAGTAAAAATTTATCTGCGCCATTAGTCAGTGGGCATTATGTTGTGGTTGGCGATGATCAAGGCTTTGTCAGCCTATTAAGAAATTATGATGGCGTGGTGCTGGCACGTGCGGCAACTGATGGCAGTCCCATCCTGACAGCACCGAAATCAATGCCGGACGGGTTTGCGGTGCAAACTTTTGACGGTGGTGTATACGTATTCAATAACCCATTCTAAAATCAATGGGTGGATTCCTTTCTATCTGAACTATTTGTTGGTGGTATCATACCGCTTACTTTCCTCTCAGGTGACACCTAGTGTTCATCGCTATTGCTTCGTAAACCATGAAACCCACACTTGTTTTAGTTGGCCGCCCCAATGTCGGCAAGTCAACATTATTTAATCGCCTGACACGTAGCCGAGATGCCATTGTTGCGGATATTCCGGGTTTAACACGCGATCGCCATTATGGTCATGGCAGAGTGGGTGATAAGCCTTATTTGGTCATGGATACGGGTGGATTCGAGCCGGTTGTCAAAGAAGGCATTATGCATGCCATGGCGAAACAAACCCTGCAAGCTGTGGATGAAGCGGATAAAGTGTTATTTATTCTTGATGGTCGTCAGGGCATTACCGCGCAAGATAAAATTATTGCCGAGCAGCTACGTAAAACAGGCCAAAATATATTATTGGTTGTGAATAAAACGGAAGGCATGGCAACCGCTGTTGTGACCGCAGAGTTTTATGAGTTGGGTTTGGGAGAACCTTGTGCTGTGTCAGCCATGCACGGCGATAATATTAATGATCTGGCCGAATTGGCATTAGCCGATTTTCCACCAGATGAAGAAGAACCTGCGCAAAGTAAGTATCCAAAAATTGCCATCGTGGGCCGCCCAAATGTAGGCAAATCAACGCTTATTAATACATTGCTCGGTGAAGAACGAGTCATCGCATTTGATGAACCAGGCACAACGCGCGACAGCATTTATATTGATTTTGAGCATAACGACAAGCACTACACCTTAATTGACACAGCTGGTTTACGGCGGCGTGGTCGGGTGAATGAAACAGTCGAAAAATTCTCGGCGATTAAAACATTGCAAACAATAGAAGATGCGAATGTTGTCGTGCTGGTATTGGATGCCAAAGAAGAAATCTCCGATCAGGACGCTCATATTGCGGGTTTTGTATTGGAAAGCGGGCGGGCCGTCGTGGTGGCCGTCAATAAATGGGATGGTTTGGATGACTATGAACGCGACACGATAAAACGTGAACTAACACGCAAATTGGCTTTTCTCAGTTTTGCCAAATTACATTATATTTCAGCTTTGCAGGGTAGCGGGATGAAGGGTCTGCTGCCATCGATTGATCAAGCGTATGCCGCTGCAATGGCCAATTTACCAACCCCAAAATTAACACGCACCTTGTTGGCAGCAGTCGAGAAACACCAGCCACCGCGTGGCGGTATGTCACGTCCTAAATTGCGTTATGCGCATCAAGGTGGCTGCAATCCGCCGTTAATTATCGTGCATGGCAGTATGTTGAACCATGTGCCTGAAACCTATCGTCGCTATCTTGAAAATACGTTTCGTGAAACGTTTAAACTGTCTGGCACGCCTTTGCGAGTCGATTTTAGAACCGGCGAGAATCCCTACGCCAACAAAAAACCAGCACCGCCAACTGAAGCAGAAGCCAGACAAGCGCATGGTCGGCGTCGGCGTAGCCGCAAACGATGGGGCTAGCCTGAATATTGCACCAGTTGGTGATTTAACTTGTCCTATTTTGAATTGAACGTACATGCTCTCTACGCCGCAGAATAACAGCGTCTCTGGTCGTGAGCACGCTCAATTCAAAACAGTTCGGCGTTCAAATTCCACCAACGGGTGCAATATCCAGGCTAGGAGGCTGTGCTCACTCACTCACCTGTAATCTTAGCGTTTAATTTTGCTGCATAGTGATAATTGAAACATGGTATACTACGCGCCCTCAAGAATCATTCACAGCCACCAGTAAGAAGCAAATCGGAGCACCACGCTTGTAAAGCTTCACTCTTTCCTCACAGTTTTGGCCACGCTTGAAGAACTAATCATTTGCGCGTGGCTTTACACAAATCAATTGCGTCATCCTACCCTGGATCACCGGATTCCTTTCTGTTCCGCTGGGGAAGATGCGTCTGTATTCGCGCTTTTGCCCAATTGCCGCCGTCATGGTTGGCACCAATAACGGAATAAAAAACATGAAATCGTTTCACCAAGATTGGCTTTCCAACGTTCGAAACGATCTGCTAGCGGGTCTTGTCGTCGCACTGGCCTTGATCCCCGAGGCAATTGCCTTCTCGATCATTGCCGGGGTTGACCCCAAAGTGGGGCTTTATGCTTCGTTCTGTATTGCCACCGTGATTGCTTTTGCCGGTGGTCGCCCAGGTATGATTTCGGCTGCTACGGGTGCGATGGCGCTTGTCATGGTGTTGCTGGTTAAAGAGCACGGCCTGCAATATCTATTAGCCGCCACCGTGCTGACCGGCGTGCTGCAGATTCTCGCAGGCTGGCTTCGCCTCGGTACTTTAATGCGCTTCGTGTCACGCTCTGTCATCACAGGTTTCGTCAATGCGTTGGCAATCCTGATCTTCATGGCACAACTGCCAGAATTGATCAATGTCACTTGGGAAGTGTATGCGATGGTGATCGCAGGCCTGGGAATCATTTACCTCTTTCCTTATATCACCAAGGCTGTTCCGTCGCCGCTAGTTGCTATCGTGGTACTGACTGCCGTGACAATCAGCTTCGGCCTCGACATTCGCACCGTGGGAGATATGGGCAAGCTGCCTGACAGCTTACCTCTGTTTCTGTTGCCGGATGTGCCGCTGAATTGGGAGACACTGAGCATCATCTTGCCTGTCTCAGCCACCTTGGCGGTCGTGGGACTATTGGAGTCGATGATGACAGCTTCTATCGTTGATGAGCTTACCGATTCCTCCAGTAATAAGAATCGCGAGAGCGTGGGCCAAGGTATTGCCAATATCGCTTCAGGTTTTTTGGGTGGTATGGCAGGTTGCGCGATGATCGGTCAGTCGGTCATCAACGTGAAGTCAGGTGGTCGCGGACGACTTTCTACACTGGCAGCTGGCATTTTTCTGTTGTTGATGGTGGTATTCATCGGTGATTGGGTAGCTCTTATCCCGATGGCCGCATTGGTCGCCGTGATGATTATGGTGTCCATTGG
>JAJFJK010000183.1 GCA_021774075.1 Nitrosomonas sp.
CTTTGGTGGCCTTATTATTCAATCTTGGCAAGACTGGGAAGCTTACAATGATGAAAATCCGCTTTAACCAACCAGAGAAAAAAATACCAGAAGAAGATCGGGGTATGCGCGTCCAATATGGTCAAGCTAAACGACCCGGTAAACCCTGGCGGTGGTATCTGATTCTAATCGTTGCCAGTCTCCCGCTGCTTTATCTGGCGGGATTGATTATACGAGAAATGATTTTTGTTGAAGCAAGTGGGCGCATTAATGTGCCGCTTGTCACCGTGCGATCTGCTAGCGAGGGTTATGTTGAACGGGTATTCGTTGAGCCGCTGCAAACGGTGGCTAAAGGTGAAGAACTGGCTTTACTGGCAAATCCTTTATTGAATGATAATTATAACCGGATACGCAATGAACTCGATTTTCTGGATAGAGAAAGAAACAAGCTGCAACTGCAAGTGGATAATGCCGTATCAAATTCAGCGCAACTTCTAAATTTTGCACAAGAACAACGCGATTTTTACCTGGATCAATTGCGCAAGTATGAGTCATTACTTAAACAAGGGGCAGTAACTCAGACTGAGATAGCGAGTGCCCGTGGTCAATACTTCAGAGCTCTGGAGAATTTTGTTTCAATTGAACGCTCGCAACGTCTAGGCAAAGACCTGGCACCAGAAATTCGTCATACTTCGGCCCGCATTAGCCAGCTAACACTAGAGTTCGAGAAGGTGCGGGATCATAAGCGGCAATTATTGCTCACAGCACCCGCAAAAGGTTTGGTCACAGAACTGTTTATTCAACCCGGAGAGTATCTGGATCAAGGTCAACGCTTACTTGATATCATATTCCCTGAGAAAGCATATATCAATGCATTTATACCGCCTAAATATCATGATTATGCCGTAGTCGATCAAATCGTGACGGTGACATTCCCTAATGGTGAAACTGCCAAGGCGCGGATTACATCTGTTCCGGGCGTTACACAAAAATCATCTGGAGAAGATCTTGGCCCTCTGGAAGCAGCTCAATCAGCGATACTGGCAAAAGTGACGCTTATTGATACGGTTCAATCACGCTTAATTAATGGAATGCCCGTTGATATACGTTTTCATTATTTTTCTGATTAACCCGTACCTATAGTCGATTCTTGCCTGTACATTACGTAATGTGAAGGAGTACTAGGAGGCTGTCCGAGAACTAAGAAATAAAAATATACGGCACAATATATGCTCTTATGTTGAAACTGTTTCGCTATATATAGTGGCCATATTTTCAATTTTTCTATTCTCGGACAGTCTCCTAGGTCCAGTCCTTACCAATCAAGAAATCAGTATAGAGTTTTTCTTCTGCGCTGCCTGCTTGCGGCTTCCAATCATAGCGCCATTTAACAATAGGGGGCAGTGACATTAAAATGGATTCGGTACGACCTCCTGTTTGCAAGCCGAATAATGTGCCACGATCCCACACCAAATTAAATTCCACATAGCGTCCACGCCGATACGCTTGGAAGTCACGTTCCCGTTCACCATATGGTGTGTCTTTACGTATTTCCAGAATGGGCCGATAGGCGGACAGAAAATGATTTCCGACACTTTTGGTTAAACTGAAACAGGTATCGAAATCCGGTTGATTCCAATCATCAAAGAAAATTCCCCCGATGCCACGTGGTTCTTTGCGATGCTTTAAGTAGAAATATTCGTCACACCATTTTTTCAGATGGGGGTAGCAATCATCACCATATGGTTGTAGCGCATCTTTACAGGTTTGATGAAAGTGTATGGCGTCTTCTTCATAACCATAATAGGGCGTTAAATCCATACCGCCACCGAACCACCATACGGGGTCTGCGCCGTCTTTGCGGGCTTCAAAAAAACGTACATTCATATGTACCGTAGGTGCGTAGGGATTGCGTGGATGCAAGACGAGAGATACACCCATTGCTTCAAAGGAACGTCCTGCCAGCTCAGGGCGTGCGGCGGTCGCAGAGGCGGGTAATCCATCGCCATACACATGTGAGAAATTAACGCCACCACGTTCGAAGACATTGCCTTCTTCAATCACGCTACTCATTCCACCGCCGCCTTGCGGGCGATCCCACTGATCACGTTTAAAAGTTTTGCCGTCTACTTCTTCAAGTCCTTTGACGATGGTGTCTTGCAGGTTGATAAGATATTCTTTAACTGGTGGTGTATTCATTGAGACTCCCAATTTTGATTCGATATTATTTTTTAATGACAAAGTGTATTCTGCTTTCCTTAAACTATAAGCCACATTTTACCTGTAGGTATAGCATGATAAAAGAAATTCATTTTTGATGTTCCTCAACGCGCAGATAAGATAAACACATTTAAATTAAAATGTGCCAGCTCAAAAAAACCAACCACACGTATGATAGACTCACGGAAAATCAGTTTTAAGAGAAGAACAGTATGTCTGGTAACACCTTTGGTAAGCTTTTTAGTGTCACATCGTTTGGGGAATCACATGGGCCGGCAATTGGTTGCGTGGTTGATGGTTGCCCGCCTGGTTTGGAAATAAGCGTTGAATATATTCAGCAAGAATTGGATCGACGTAAACCGGGAACATCCCGCCATGTCACGCAGCGGCGGGAATCTGACACGGTGGAGATTTTGTCGGGTGTGTTTGAAGGTAAAACAACCGGCACACCCATTGCATTGTTGATTCGCAATGAAGATCAACGCAGTAAGGATTACAGCAAGATCATGGATGTTTTTCGTCCTGGTCATGCTGATTACACATACTGGCAAAAATACGGTATTCGTGATTATCGTGGCGGTGGTCGTGCATCTGCCCGTGAGACTGCAGTACGGGTGGCTGCCGGTGCGATTGCCAAGAAATGGTTGCATGAAAAATACGGTATTGCCGTGCGTGGTTATATGTCGCAGCTGGGGCCTGTTGAAATTCCGTTTAAACAATGGTGTGATGTGAGTCAAAACCCATTCTTCGTGGCAGATAATAGCTATACCGCACAATTGGAAACTTTTATGGATCAATTGCGTAAATCGGGTGATTCGGTTGGCGCCAAGATCAGTGCTGTGGCGGAAGGTGTTCCCGTTGGATGGGGTGAGCCCGTGTATGATCGCCTGGACGCTGAAATCGCTTATGCCATGATGAATATCAATGCGGTAAAAGGTGTTGAAATTGGTGCGGGTTTTGCCAGCGTTACGCAGAAAGGCACGGAGCACTCTGATGAAATAACGCCGGAAGGATTTCTCAGTAACAATGCAGGCGGTATATTAGGGGGTATTTCTACGGGTCAGGCCATTACCGTTAATGTGGCGATTAAACCCACATCGAGCATTCGTTTGGGTCGGCGTTCAGTGGATAAAAATGGCGAACCAGTTCTGGTTGAAACACATGGCAGACATGATCCATGCGTAGGGATCCGTGCGACGCCAATTGTTGAGTCTATGCTTGCTTTGGTACTGATGGATCATGCTTTGCGGCAGCGTGCACAAAATGCCGATGTGGATTGTAAAACACCCCGAATTCCGGGTAATGATGTAGATATGGGCGCGGTAACATCTGATAAGACTAAAAAACCCAGTTTACGTGAAGACCCAGAGCCAGAGGAAGGTTGACACAAGTCTTACATTTGCTTGACACGAAAATTATATGGCAAGCTCTTTTTCAGATCTTCCAACTTTTAAATTCCAGTAAGCGGTGAAAATTTTAATCATGGCAGGCTATAATACTCAAATTTTGCAGATTCTCATGAAGCTTCTACTTTCGTTAATGATAAGTTTGGCTGTAATGCCAGTATTCGCCCAACAACCCGCGTTATCAATCGCAGCAAAGAGCTTTTTGCTGACTGATTTTCAGACAGGCCAGGTATTAGCCAGCCAGAATGCGCATGAGCGGGCAGAACCTGCATCTTTAACGAAACTGATGACAGCGTATGTTGTGTTCACTGCGTTAAAACAGGAGCGTATTACCCTGGATCAAAAGATACCTGTATCTGAGCGGGCCTGGCGCATGATTGGTTCACGCATGTTTATTGAACCGAATAAAGCGGTAACCGTTGATGAACTGATTCGCGGCATGATAGTGCAGTCCGGTAATGACGCCTGTATTGCATTGGCTGAGACGATTGCTGGTTCAGAAGAAATCTTCGCGCATATGATGAACAAAGAAGCCGCGCGTTTGGGCATGAAAAATACGCATTTTACAAACACTACCGGTCTGCCAGATGCTAATCACTATAGTAGTGCGCATGATCTTAGTTTGCTGGCAGCCGCAATTATTCGTGATTTCCCAGAATTCTATCCGCTGTATTCAATAAAAGAATATACTTACAACGATATTACGCAGCCTAATCGTAATCGATTGTTGTGGTTGGATCCACATGTTGATGGGATGAAAACTGGCTGGACCAAAACAGCGGGATATTGTCTGGTTACATCCGCGGTACGCAAAAAAAGACGCCTTGTTTCAGTCGTGCTGGGCGCCGAATCTGCTAATTCCCGCAGTATGGAAAGCCAGCGTTTATTAAACTATGGCTTCCAGTTTTACGATACCTTGCATTTATACAAAAAAGATGAAGTACTAACGACGATACAGCTGTGGAAAGGTGCTGAAAATATGCTAAAAGCTGGATTTGATCGTGATGTTTATTTCACCCTTCCAAAAGGTCAGGCAGATCAGCTCAAGGCCACAATGGAATACAAACAGCCACTGATTGCGCCGGTTAATGTGGGTCAAAAAGTGGGTACTGTAAAATTCAAATTGAATGGGCGTACAATAGAAACCTATCCCTTAGTTGCACTTGAAAAAGTCGAAGCAGCGAATATCTTTGGTCGCACATGGGATGGCGTCAAGCTACTGTTCAATTAATATCAGCGTTTCCAAATAGCAAGCAATAAAACACATCAAGCAAATTAAGCACACTAAGCACATAAGGGCCGAGCATGATATATCTTAATGGCAAGTTTATGCCTATTGAGGAAGCGTGTATTCCTGTGCTGGATAGAGGCTTTATTTTTGGTGATGGCGTTTATGAAGTCATTCCTGTCTATTCCCGGAAACCTTTTAGATTGACAAAGCATTTGCGTCGATTGCAGCATAGCTTGGATGGAATACGTCTTGACAACCCGCATAGTGATATTGAGTGGCGTGATTTGCTTGAGCAGGTAATAGCTCAAAATGATGAAGATGACCAGTCACTCTATTTGCATATCACCCGTGGTGTCGCTAAACGGGATCACGCTTTTCCGCAGGTTCCGCCTACTGTTATGATCTTAAGTAATCCGTTGTTGCCGCCACCGGCAGAATTGCTTACAAGCGGTGTGGCTGCTGTTACGGCAATTGATAACCGCTGGATACGTTGCGACATTAAATCAATATCATTGTTGCCCAATGTGTTGCTGCGTCAGCTTGCGGTGGATGCTGATGCTGCTGAAACGATACTGATCAGAGACGGTTTTCTTACTGAAGGGTCGGCAAGTAGTATTTTTGTTGTTAAAGACCAGGTGTTATTGGCGCCACCCAAAAGTCATTTAATATTGCCAGGTGTTACTTATGAGGTTATGCTGGAGCTGGCCGCAGCCAATAATATTGCATATAAAATCCGAGAAATCACTGAAGAAGAGCTACATAATGCTGAAGAGATTTTGCTGACTTCTTCAACCAAAGAAATTATGGCGGTTACTCGTCTGGATGATCGGTTGGTTGGAAATGGCAAACCAGGCGCCAAGTTTTCTGAATTACACAAACTCTACCAGCACTATAAAGCAACAAGTATGCGTGGTGGAATTGCCAATTGAGCTGTTGTGAATTTTTCGTATGACTGAACAAACGTCACTCATTGAATATCCCTGTGATTTTCCAATCAAAATTATGGGCAAAGCAGAGCAAGACTTTGCCGAGATCGCAATGACGATTGTCAAGCAACATGCACCGGATTTTGACGATACAACGATGACGGTTAGAGCCAGTAAAAATGGCACTTACTTAAGTGTCACTTGCACCATCAGGGCAACATCGCGACCACAGCTTGATGCGCTCTACCAGGCGTTAAGCGATCATCCAAGGGTGGCGGTTGTACTGTAATATTCAAAAATGACGCAGCCCAATCAAATAACGACGCATACAGGGTTTATTATCAAACCCCTTGGCTTGGTCGATTATCATGTCTGTTGGCAGGCGATGAAGGATTTCACCGCTAACCGTACCGAGCAAACAAACGATGAGATTTGGTTATTACAACATCCTGCAGTTTATACACAAGGCATTGCCGGTAAGCCGGAGCACTTGCTATATGACAACAATATTCCAGTCATTAAAACAGATCGCGGTGGCCAGATAACGTATCATGCACCTGGTCAGTTGATCGTCTATTTATTACTGGATATCCGCCGCTTGAAACTCGGTGTGCGGGAATTAGTCAGAAGATTGGAAAATGCCGTGATAGACTTGCTAAATGATTATCACATTGCGGCTAAAGGCTGTATAGAAGCACCAGGTGTTTATGTCGGCAATGCCAAAATCGCCGCATTGGGACTAAAAATAAAAAAAAACTATTGCTACCACGGTATTGCACTCAATATTGACATGGATCTCAAACCATTTGATGCCATTAATCCCTGCGGTTATGCCGGTTTGCAAGTCACACAAACAAAAGATCTGGGCATAACAGACGGCTTGGACGTGTTAAGCCAGAAATTGTCTGGCAAATTACAAAATAGACTTCTCAAAGGAAACAACATTCATCATCATGAGCACTGAAATTCGCCAAAAAGGCGCAGAAAAAACCGCCCGCAACCCCGTCAAAATAGACCCACAATCACGCAGTGAATTATTGCGCAAGCCGTCCTGGATACGCGTGCGTTCTTCCAGCAGCCAAGCTTTTTATGAAGTCAAACGCATGTTGCGTGAGCATAAACTGCATACAGTATGTGAAGAGGCTTCCTGCCCTAATATCGGTGAATGCTTCGGCAAGGGGACGGCAACATTCATGATTCTGGGTGACTTGTGTACACGGCGTTGCCCGTTTTGTGACGTCGCGCATGGCCGACCCAAACCGCCTGATACTGAAGAACCCTTGCATCTTGCACAGTCCATTGCTGCGATGAAATTAAAGTATGTCGTGATTACCAGTGTTGACCGGGATGACTTGCGTGATGGCGGTGCGCTACATTTTGCTGATTGTATTCGTGAAATACGCACGCATTCGCCACACACAAAAATTGAAGTTCTAGTGCCTGATTTCAGAGGACGGTTAGACAAAGCGCTGGAAAAATTAGGCGCCTGCCCACCCGATGTCATGAACCATAATCTGGAAACCGTTCCAAGACTCTACAAACAATGCCGTCCAGGCGCGGATTACGCGCATTCATTGAAATTACTGAAAGATTTTAAGGCGGACTTTCCCCATGTCCCGACTAAGTCCGGCTTGATGTTGGGTTTGGGCGAGACCGATGAAGAGATTCTTGAGGTGCTGCGCGATTTGCGTGAACATAATGTTGAAATGCTGACCATAGGCCAATACTTGCAACCCAGCACCGGCCATCTGCCCGTCATGCGTTACGTAAGCCCGGAAGGTTTTAAAGTATTTGAGCAAGCGGCCCTGGAAATGGGCTTTAGTCATGCTGCCTGTGGCCCGATGGTGCGTTCCAGTTATCATGCAGATCAGCAGGCGCATGAGGCTGGTTTGACGTGACTTTTTAAGGCTATATCACCGTTAACTATTGATAAATATTAAACTATATTGAATCAATGGATTAATGAGTATAAATATGAAGAAAGAATCATTCCAACTACTGTTATCTGAGCTTGAGAAACTAACTTTTACCAGAGACAAGCGTTAGTGGAAAAACTGCAAACACCAGATCAATTGCAAGAAGTAATTGATCTAATAGAAAATAGAGTAAAAGACAATCCGGAATGCCCACATTGCGGCCAAAATGAGAACCAGCGTTGGGGAAAAACGTCTGGTCTGCAACGTGATCGCTGCAGATCATGCCGCGCTTATTTAATGCATTAACAGGAACGCCACTTGCTCGTTTAAGGCACAAGGATAAGTGGCAGGCGTATGTGCAACAAATGGCAGAAGGAAAAAGTTTGCGTGGTAGTGCAAAAGCTTGTGGCCTACATTACAACACTACCTTTCGGTGGCATCACCGTTTTCTCTCGTTACCAGACA
>JAJFJK010000184.1 GCA_021774075.1 Nitrosomonas sp.
CCGTGGCTATGCCAATATGTTGACTAAATGGACGCGCCCAACCACTAGCTTTCGAAATCTGGGTACGGAACATTTTTTTGATGCTACGTTATTGTGGCGCGATCTTGCAACGAACAACCTTGATTTAACCTTTTATGTCAAGAACGTTACCAACAATGATGCGGTTGTCCCGGATAATGTATCAGGTGGCTTTGTAGAAAACATATTCACAAGACGTATTGGATTCAGCTTGAGATATAGCTTATAAATAATGTCCAGAGAACCTGGGGAGGTCTTCTAGCTTAAAAATATGAGATCGTATTGAAACTGGAAAATCAGATATGAAGTATGCAATCAAGATGGCACAGCTTGTCACAGTGTTGATATTTCCTATGCTTGCTTATGCTGAGAGTGGAACAGCACCCTCAACGCAATCCGTCAATGACCTGGCATCATTGTTGGAATTGGATCTGGAGAAACTGGGGCAAGTTCAAGTATTTACCGCCGAACGCAAACTCACTCCGATTGAAGAGGCGCCCTCGGTCGTTTCCGTCATTACCGCCGAACAAATAAAACGCCAGGGTTTAAAGAGTCTGCATGAGGTCCTGTCACGCGTGCCGGGTTTTTTTAATGCCACCTCGCCTTTTATGGAACCCATCTCCAACCGCGGATTTGTCCAGAACGTGAACACCAATTATCTGTTGCTGGTGGATGGTCACACATTGAATAACGATGCCATTAACGGCCTTGGCCATTCGCATATGATGCCAGGGCTGGATCGCATTGCACGCATCGAGATTGTGCGTGGCCCTGGCTCTACCCTTTGGGGCGCCAATGCAGCGATGGGTATTATTCATTTGATTACCAAGGATGCGGGAGACCTTGATAACGGTGATAACCCACTGGGTTCGCTTGATGTAAGTTACGACTATGAGTTCAATCATCAACGTCATATTGCGCAAGCCACTTACGGCAAACAATTTGATGAAGGCGGCATCATGCTTTCCGGCAAGTTCTTTAATAGCGACCCCAACTCGACCACAAGCTTTCAGGCGGGCGCAACGGACTTTGAAGTACAAAACAGCCGACAAATGAATCTATGGGATTTTGATAGTAGCCACGATCTTTATGCCAAGCTTGATTGGCGGGGTTGGATGCTAAAGGCCGGCAAAATCAAATTTAAAAACAAGAATCCATTCCTTACACCCATTGATGGCTCTTCTGAAACCACATGGACAACCGAAAAGGAATGGATAGAGCTCGGCAAAAAACATGATTTGAATGAGAGTTTTTCTCTGGAATATAGGCTATTCTACGATAAGTTTAGCGATAAAAGAGTTACGCAAAGACCATCGGCAACGCAAGGAAGGCTCTCAGAAACAATTTCACCCTCAAGAGCCGAGGGGTTTGGTGGAGAAACCATTCTACATTTTCGTAATGAAGACCATCACTTTCTGTTGGGACTCTCAGCCAGTAATAGGGATTTAAAAACGAAAACTGTACAGAGCTTCACCAGTGGTGTCGTGCAAAGTTTCATTGGCATTCCAAACATTATTGACAAAAATCGCGCCATATTTTTTGAAGAAAATTATCGTGGGTTTGATGATTGGGTATTCACCGTAGGGCTGCGTGTTGACCGCAATACACCGCGCGGCAATACCACCAATTACTTACCCCGTGCTGCCGTATCCTATGCGATCAATGATCATTGGAGTGCAAAATATGCTTTCAACACCGGTTATGTCGCACCAACCCTAGGACAAACACGCGGTGGCATTTTCCAACCTTTTGGCCCTGGTTCAGACTTTGTCAAGGGCGCTGAAAATAATCAGAAAAGTCGTTCCCATGATATGCAGCTGTTCTATCAGGATGATCGCACGCATGCCAACCTAACATTGTTTTATCATACGCTGACGAATGTCATTCAGTTCGCTGGCTTTGGCCCGGTTACTGTTGATGGCATTTCTGATGTCACGCTATTCGAATTAAATGCCAGTGACATGAATACCTGGGGGCTGGAACTGGAAGCGAAAACAATGTTGACTGATTGGCTGGACGTGTACGGCAATTACGCCTTTGCTAATGCTAAATATCAGAATCGTTTTGTTGAATTTGAAGGGCAAACAGCCCTGGATTTGGTCACCGGCACCAGTGTTGCAACCGAAAATCTTACTGTCACGGGAACACCGCAACACATCTGGAACCTGGGCCTGGATTGGCAAATTAAGAATAACCTTACATTAAATGCCCATTACCGTGCTTGGAGCAATGCCTTTTCCAAGCGTTCTAACGAGCCTTCTTTCAAACGCTTTGGTGTCAATCACTATGTCGATCTTAATTTGCATTATCAGGAAAAAGCTAATAATGGCTTGAGTACCGCAGTCTATGTCAAGAACTTATTTGACAATGATGATCCTTTACCCGGTGGCGTTAACAGTGGCCAAGTAGTGCCACAAAATGGCCGACAGATTGGCATCAGAATCGGCTATCAATTCTAGAAGGCTGTTTTGCAACCATATCTCTTACCACCAATTCTGCGTTCCATTTTTGAGTTCTGGGGAGTTCTGGGAGTTCTGGGGACACAAGACTTAATTACTGATAATTGAGTATTGTAATGGAATGGACGCCCACTATCTGAAACGGCATCAATGTGCCAAAGTAGTGATTTTGGTGAAGCGCGGTAGGGCGTATAAGCGAAGCGCCATCCGCCAATTATGACCATACTTTAATTAATCTTCCTTCACCAAAACCTGAAATATAATTGGGTTGAAAAATAGAGGGCGCTTCTAAAAATTCAGAGTTCGCTCAAATGCAAGGCGCATAAAAAATTTTGCAGCGCAGCATATGTTTGATATGACAGCAATAAATTTTTTTCTGTAACACAGCAGTTGGGATGAAATCTGGATTTTTAGAAGTGCCCTTTAATCAATCCCACTTTATCTTCAAGAACCTTGACCAAGTGTTTAAATTGAAATTCATGAATGCAATGATTCAATTTAGCTTTTATCTTCGCATGTTCTACAGCTAAGTTATTGGTGAATACCAGCATCGCCTTACTGTCTCCCAAGCGGACAGCGTTAAGAAATTGTACCAGCCATTCATCCGGTAAACCCTGCAAATCCTCAATACCAAGTTTTGGTAAAGAAGCCTGATTGAACGGTTCATCTCTTTCTTCATAGATATAATGCAGGCCGAGTTGCTTCTCCATAGCCGTAAAGATGGTGGATTCGTTAAAAGGTTTGTGCAGCACTACATCGCAACCAGCGGCCAGGATTTTTGGTTCTTCTTCTTTGAAGACACTGGCGGTCAAGGCGAGGATCTTGACCTTTTGGCCACCCGGCAATGTACGGATACGGCGGGTAGCTTCATAACCATCTATCACCGGCATGCCCATGTCCATCCAAATAAGTTGGGGTTGCCAGTCCTGAAATTGTTGGATGGCCTCTTCACCATTCACCGCATCACGTACTATAAAGCCGATGGGCTCTAACAGGCTCCGCAGTAACAGGCGGTTATCGGGCACATCCTCAGCGATGAGTATGCGCCACTCGGGTTCATCCGTTGCCAGAGATACTACTTGCTGGTTCGGTTCGTCAATGCTTTGTTCCAGTTCGCTGACATCGACAGCTTCAGCGGGTATTTCAAAGCGAAATATCGAGCCTTTGCCCGGATTACTTTCTACACTAATCTCACCACCCATCAATTGGATGAATAGGCGGGTGATAGCCAACCCTAAGCCCGTACCTTGTTGTTCCACAGGCGAATGACCAACCTGTGCAAAGGCTTCGAAGATGGTTTCTGTTTTATCAGCGGGGATGCCGGTGCCGGTATCTTCCACCTCAAAGTTTAACCGCCAGTTATTATCGGGCAATAGCTCTGCACCGCCACGCAATGTCACTCCGCCGGAATCGGTGAACTTAATCGCATTACTCAACAAGTTAATCAACACCTGCCTGAGTTTGCCCTTATCAAGCAGGATGTATACGGGCAAGTCCTGTTGCAGATCTAAAATAAACGCCAGATTTTTAGTTTCGGTTCTCAGCCTGAATAAGTCGTCAATATCATGTAGCAGACGGTGCAAATCAAACCTATCCGGCTCCAGCTCGGCACGTCCGGCCTCAATCTTGGACATATCCAGCACGTCGTTGATTAAGGCCAGCAGGTGCTCGCCGCTGCGGTTAATGATGGCGACCTTCTCTTGTGTTGCAGCGGGCGTAGCATGGTCACGCCCTATCATCTCGGAGAAGCCGAGGATGGCGTTGAGCGGCGTTCGTAGTTCGTGGGACATGTTGGCCAGGAAAGTGCTCTTGGCCCGGTTAGCGCTTTCCGCCTTCTCCTTGGAACGGAGCAGCTCCTTCTCCGTCTGTTTTCTCAGCTTCATCTCCGCCCTCAACCGCCAGATCCATAACCAGAACAGTAGCAGGATACCTCCCCACGCTGCGAACATTGTTAAATCTCTTTGAATCTCGTTGTGCAAGGGTTCCTGTGAAAATCTCAGTTGCAACTCGCCCACCAGTGCTTCTCTATAATAGACCGGCATGGTCCGAAGAATGGTTTCCCCAGCAGTGTCATTCTTGGCGGTAAAAACGATTTTCCCGTCGTCGTCCCGCACAACCACACTAACAACCAGATCGCCCTGGAGTATTGCATTCCCCAGTTGCTTTACACTTTGATTATCGACAGTCCAAAGTGGCATAGACAGAGCATCTCTCAGATTCGTCAGGGTGCCGTTTATTTTCTCGACAAACGCCTGCTCATTGGTAGATACGGTGTACCAATAACTCCCCCCAGTGACGAGCACGACGACCAAAACCACAGCAGCGATCAAGGTTCTAGTCTGCCAGTGGTTCATGGAATCCGAATTTTTCGGCCTTTCATTCATGAATCCTGCTCATGTTGTTGTTTTGTCTTCGTGGTTTTCTCTGCCATTCTTTTTAGGGCTCCGTCTTTTTCCATTGCCGCCGGGACAAATTACCAACGCCATGACTCAAGATTATCTCTTAGGGCAATCGACTTTAAAATAGAAACAAGATAAGGTAATAGGCTCATCCTAGTACTCCTTCAACTTGATATTTTAGGGTACAGCGCTCACAAGATGTTTCGTCACAAGGCGCAGCACGCAGACAATGGTTATTCCCTTGGCAAGTGCTGCAACGCAGTGACGGGACATCTTGTGAGCGCCCTTCGGGTTAGCTTTTCAGCGTCACTGGCGGTGTTAGGTCTCTTGACAAGGGAATGACCATTACCTGCAAGACCTGCCTTGCCAGTAACACTGAAAAGCTAACTGTACCCTAAAATATCAAGTTGAAGGAGTACTAGTGATTTTGAATGACAGAGAAACCAGAAGCTTTAATTATTCATCAAAAAATTGGCAGAATCAAAGAAGAATAGTTCACTGAACACTACTGTCCCGTTAACTATCACACCAATGGCATCTGATTATTGTTAGTATTTTTATGAATGAGAAAATTTTAGCAGAAAAAAGCGTCGTATCCCCAGAACTTCAGAGCTTCCACCGATGACGACATACGAACAAAACAACCCGCTGAGCTTTGAAGTATTTTCCTACATAAAAATGACACTTTTCCTTATGTTGCTTTTGAGGCAGGCAGTTTAGAATCGAATTTTGTTGGCTATTAACGATCTAATTATATGGTCGAGGAAATCAACAACGCCGATTCTGTAAGTGCAGGACCAACAATTTATTTTAAAGCCTGTAAGTGGTGGATAATCTTGAAATACTTCAAAAAAACACCATGGGTATTTATGATTGCGTTAACTTACACTGCTCCCGTCTGGTCGCAAGAAAGTGACGCTGTAGTTATGAATGAAGTTGTAGTTAGAGCACCGCCACAGACTTTTGCAACCAACAAAGTTAGTGAATCCATGATCCTGCAGCAATCCGACATGACCAGCGTGAATGCCGTTATCAATAATTTGCCGGGTGTATTGGTCACCGAAGGTGATACTTTTGGTTCCGACGACTGGTCGACGACCATATCCATTCGTGGTTTCCAAAACAATCTAAGCGAGCAGCAACTCGGCACTACGATAGATGGTGTTCCTAATGGAAACTCGAATTATGGTGGTGGCTCCAAAGCCAACCGGTTCATAGACACCCAAAATCTAAAGGGTGTGCAGATATGGCAAGGCGCTGCGGATATCTCTTCCCGCTCCAAGGAAGCGTTGGGTGGAACCTTGGATTTCCTGACGCAGGATCCGGAATATGAGCGACGCACTCGTTTCAGTGCAACCGTTGGGGAGCACGCGGCGCGAAAATACTACGGTCGTTATGATACCGGAGAATTTATCAAAAACACCCGTGCCTGGGTTAGTTTTTCCCACTCTGAGAATACCGACTGGATCAATCAATCTGCGGAAAATTATCGCAGACATGCAGCGGGGAAGATTGTTAGTGAAGTTAAAGGTGTGAACCTAACCGGGTATTTTTCCTGGGACGATACCCACGAAGACAACTATCAGCGTGTATCGCTTGAACAATTCAAGCAAAATCCGAATTCGGATCTCCTGACAGCTGACTGGACGGGACTTCCCTGGGTGGACCAATTATATCGTAAGGGTTGGTCAACGCTGCGAGAAAATCTATTCAGTTATCTGCGCGCCGAATCCGAGATTGGTAATGTGCGATGGCGTAGCACTGGGTACTATCATTATAATGATGGACGCGGCGACTGGGTGCCACCGTATATCACTGACGTAACCAATGACGGCGCCGGTGGTAACAGTGAGTTATCGTCGAACCCGACAGTGGTGAGGTCTCCGGACTCCCTCGGTCGCATTCAGTTTGTAGATGCCAATGGCGTTGCGCTGTCACCGATTGCGGGTTGCAACAGCTCAATCACTTTTCCCTATGGTGGTGCCGGGCCTGAGCATGACCCCGCTTGTCATGCCAGGGGTGCCACCCCGGTTGGTTCGTATCGTCATACACACTACGGTAAAGAGCGTTTCGGTTTCATGGGTGATGTTGAGTGGGCCACGGACATAGGAGCAGTCGAAAATCTCCTGCGTGCAGGTATTTGGTATGAAGATTACAAGCGCAAAGAATCACGTGACTGGCATAAAATAGTCGATGCTAATACAGGCGCTGCTTTTAATAACCGGCCTTACTGGGAGCAATATAATCGCAAATTTGATGTAGACACCTTTGTCTACTACATTCAGGATTCTGCAAGCCTTGGGCCGGTGGGTGCCACGTTTGGCATCAAACAATACCTCGTGGATCTGGAACGACGAAATACCTTCAACGGTAACACAGCCGCGATTAACTCTGACTCCGATATTCTGATGTCTGGCGGTCTGGTGGTGCAAACACCTATAGCAGGTCTTGAATTGTTTGGTGGTTATGCGGAAAACTTTGCGACAATCAAAGAGTTTGTTCTGGAGAGAGCAAATACCGAAATTAGTGACGTTAAGCCGGAAACATCTACTAATATCGATGTCGGCCTGCGCTACTCCGGTGACCGCCTGAGTGGAGCCATTACTTATTACCATATCAATTTTGATAATCGCCTCGTCTCTATTGCTCCGGGATCACCTGCTGGCATCGACTTTCTTATCTCCTCTGAGACCTTCCTAAACGCAGGGGGAATTAAGTCGCAAGGCGTTGAGATCTTCGCCAACTATCGTGCCACCGACGACCTAAACTTCTATATGTCCTACACCCACAATGACTCTACATACCTAGGTAGTGGTGATACTCTAATTGATGAGTCCATTGGCATCACCCCTGGCAACACCGTGTTTGGTTCACCGGAGGATATGTTTGTCGTTTCTGCTAACTGGGCAGTCAGCAACCACACTATCTTTGGTGTCTCTTCAAAGTATGTCGGTAAGCGTTGGTTGGACCTTGCTAACACCCAGCGCGTTGATGATTACATCGTGACTGACTTATACCTTGCTGTTAATGGTCGCCAATTCAGCGAATTGCTGGCACCTTTCCGTATGCGTCTCACTGTGAACAATGTTACAGATGAACGGTATATTGGTGGTATCGTTGGCGGTTCGGGTGGCTGGCTTGGCAGACCACGCGTCTTTGCGTTGTCGGTCATTGCAGACTTCTAAAGCGACATTGTTCATTATAACAACATATAATTTGATATTAATAAAACAGATGTCATATCGGCGCGCACTATTATTGTTCGTCTTGGGAATGACATTATTTTCCCCTATCACAAAAGGGTTTGCCAGCGAGCCAGTTTCAATATGCGGCGAACCCTGGCCACCTTTCCTCTATGAATCAAAAGATAACAACCAAGAGAACAAAAACATTGCCGGCATTCATTTAGAGAATTTTCGATTACTTGCAGAATTAACCGGTCTGGATTTCAATTTTAGTATATTGCCGTGGAAACGCTGCAAATTCTACGTTGAAAACTATTCCAAGCCAGGTGATCATGAGATTGCTATAGATGCGTCCTTCAACACAGATCGGGCCGAAAGATTTCACTTTGTGGGACCAATGTACACCATTGGCACGGCCGTGTTTTATTCCCGTAACCGGTTCCCGGAAGGACCGCTTTCTAAAAAGACCGGCAGAGTGATTTCATCAATCAACGAGATGCAGGATTTTAGCATTTGTGGCATGTTGGGCTGGAACTACGAAATGTACTATGTTGAACACGGCATCCCCCGGTCTGTTGAAGTCATCAGAACCTCAGCCGGATATCAGGGCATGTTTAGTATGCTCTCGAAAGGACGTTGCGACCTGGTGGAAACACATCCCGCACTTGTATTGGGCGCAATGATGGTAGGCGAACTGAAAATGCCGAAGGACATTGCTTGCAACAAACTGCACAAGGAGCCGCAAAAATTCTACATGATGATTGCCAGGAATTCGCCCCGTGCCGAAGCGCTTGTTACACGCTTGAGTAAAGCGCTTAAATATCTGAAAGACACCCAGCAGCTCATAACCGTAAATGATAAAGAATTTTTCCCGGCTTCAGAATCCAACACTAGGATTAACGAGTGCCTGTGAAATGGTGAAAAAAATGGCATATCGGCGCAAACTAATTTTGGTTCTCTTGGGCATGACCTTGGTTCTCCCTATCACAAAAAGCTTTGCGGCTTCCCCCGTTTTAATATGCGGCGAATCCCTGCCGCCTTTCCTCTATGAATTAGGCGAGGATAGTCAGGAGACCAGACATGTTACTGGCATTCATGTGGGGAATTTTCGTTTGCTTACAGAACTAACCGGCCTGGAATTCGCTTTTAGTGTATTGCCATGGAAACGCTGTCTGTATTACGTTGATAATTATTCCAAACCAGGTGATTATGAAATCGCTCTAGACGCGACCTTCAATACAGAGCGGGCCGAAAAATTTCATTACGTGGGTCCACTGTACACCATTGGCACAGCCGTGTTTTATTCCCGTCACCGGTTTCCGGATGGCCCTATTTCTAAAAAAACCGGCAGAGTGATTTCATGGATCAACGAGATGCAACATTTTAGCATTTGTGGCATGTTGGGCTGGAACTACGAGGGTTACTATAGTAGACACGGCTTTCCCCGGTCTGTTAAAGTCATCAGAACCCCAGCCGGATATCAGGGCATGTTTAGTATGCTCTCGAAAGGACGTTGCGACCTGGTGGAAACACAATCCGCACTTGTATTAGGAGCGATGATGGCTGGCGAATTGGAAATGCCGAAGGATATTGCTTGCAGTAAATTGAACGAAGTGCCGCAAAAATTCTACATGATGGTTGCCAAGAAATCGCCCCGTGCCGAAGCGCTTGTTACACGCCTGAGTAAAGCGCTTAAACATCTGCAAGATACCCAGCAGTTCATAAACGTAAATGATAAAGAATTCTTCCCGGCTTCAGAATCCAGCACTATGATTACCAAGTGTCTGTGAAATGAAGAAATATAACCTCGTGTAATAATGAGAATTCCGGAAACACTGAATACTGGAAAAGCGTTAAAGGAAAAGGTCTTCACCCCCTCTATTGCTACTTTCCCCCTACTACCTGTTATCACATACCCAGTTGCAGCCGTATAACACGCTCGATTTCACCCATTTCCCGAGTGACTACCGTTCCTATCTTGGTAGAAAGACGTAGCTTGCTAATAGTGGTTAACTGATCGGCCATTGCTTTACTATGTCTGCCCTGAATGGTTATCAAGCATTCAGCAGGGTAGATGTTCTTTATAACACTTGTAAGGGGGATGACCTGAACACGATTTAGGGCTTTATTTGCGATATCATTGCTTACAATGACTGCCGGACGGGTTTTCTTAACTTCACCACCAATAGATGGATCAAAGTTAATCCACCAGATCTCTCCCCTTCTAGGAATAATGTTGCTACGTCTCGTCATGATTTAGATCGACTATCCCTTGTTCAGTCCATGCACGGGCCTCCTCCTCGCGTTCTTCATCCGCAGCCATGGCCATGTAACCTGCCTCAATATCGTCAACGACAACATGTGGTCGCGCCATATCATTCAGGAAGCGACTGATATTGCCGCGTCCTATACGAGCATGTAAGCCCTTATATACTTCGTCATCTACTGTAATTGTCAATTTCTTCACAATACCACCTATACGTATAAGATACGTATTATTGCATGCAGTTGTGTTAAATGTAAATTATCCTAAAACAAATATTGCACCAGTTGGTGGAGTTTAAACGCCGAACTGTTTTGAATTGAGCGTGCTCGCGACCAGAGCGCGTAGGATGGGTGCAACCCATCTGCTACCGGATTTGAATTTCTATTACATTCAGTTTTGATGGTTTACACCCATCCTACGCGAGCTAATTAAAACAAGGTAGATGAGACTGGACATTTTGATCTGGCCATTCAGCTTACGTTCAGGTTTTAATTGCTTTAATAGCTCAAAGTTTATTTACATAGATGTCTCTAACTCCTTACTTTAAGAACTTACTACTCAATCCATGCAAAAAACGAGAAATAGTACAGTTATCTTTCTCAATTTAACATTGATGAAATTCAATATTGCTATATCATACCAATCAACAATCTTGATAAGATATAATGTTAATTTCTAAAAATTTCGGTAACAACTAATAGGCCGTATGCAGACCTTCCCGTTTTGGCATTTATTACTCAGTCTGATTTTCGTTTTTCCATCGTCACAATTATCGGCCCAGGAATCCTCCAAACTCACCATTAAAGAATTACAACAATTGGGTTTGCAAGCGAATGGTTTGGTACAAGCTGCGCGTTCGCAGGTTGGTATTGCTGAATCCGGCGTTGTCAGTGCGGGTGCACTTCCCAACCCGCAAGTAACGTTCATGGCTGGACCAGATACCCGGCGGCTGCCGGTTATAGATACCGGGCCTGCTGCAACCCAACGCCAGGTAACTGTCAGTCAACCGATTGAGAATCCTTTCCTGCGTTCTGCACGCATCGGCGCAGCGGAAGCAAATGTGGATGCAAGGCAGGCCGATCTTGATCAAGTACGCGCAAATCTGGCGGCGCAGTTACGTGTACGTGCGTATGAGTTACTGCTGCGTCAAGAACAAGCCATCATGGAAACCAGCATTCACGACCTGATGAAAGAAATCCGTCGGCGTATAAAAGTAAGTGTTGATGTGGGTGAAACAGCGCGTTTTGAACTCATCAGAGCAGATACCGAAGTATTGAGCGCCGCCAACCGTATGCAGGCAGCGCACTTAAATGCGGAACGTGCACGCGTTGCATTGGTGCAACTGACCGCTGGCGCATTACAAACTGACTTTGAAATTGAGGCTTCTCTCAATGACCCAGCCGATTTTCCTCCTTTGGATGAATTGCGGCAAATCGTCCCCAACATCAATCCGGATATCCAACGTCTGGAGGCCGAACAAGAGCGTGCAGGCTTACGTATCAGTCAGGAAAAAGCCTCTGTGTTGCCCTCCATCAATATTCTATATAGCAATTACCAGGATGCGCAGTTTATCTCCAATACAGCCGGCGTAAACTTGCAAATCCCACTGTTTTATCGACGCCGGGGTGAAATCGACAGCGCTATTTTTGATTCGGCCCGCATCCGTGAAACACTCGAATATCGCCGTTTTGAAATTGGCCAGCAACTGGAATCCGCCTGGCAGGCCAAACAGATCGCACAGCGCAGAGTTGAAATGTTCGATGGCGGTATTGTGACCGAAGCAAGGCTAGCATTAAGTATTGCCACAACAGCTTATCGCTTGGGTGAACGTGGTTTTATTGAAGTACTGGATACCCAGCGCGTGTTACGTGGTGTACTGGCTGAATTATTACAGGCACGCTTTGAGCTGCAATCCGCTGCCGCCGAAATTGATCGACTACGCGCCCATTATCCCAAGGAGAAAATCCTCGAATGAAATTCAAAATTAACATGATTGGCGTGCTATTTGTCATGACACTGTTGCTGGTGGCTTGTGGCAGTAGTGAGCAAGACGCTGATTCTTCCGCACAAACCAACACAGACCCAGAGAATTTAAACAAAATCACACTTCCTGCAGAAATGGCCGAACGTGTCAAAGTGGGTAAACTGAAATTAGTTGAGTTAACTGACAAGCTACTAGTGCCCAGCCAGATTAAGGTCAATGAACAAAGCCTTACACGCGTGGGTGCCAATGTAACCGGACGTATTATTGAAGTCAATGCACAACTGGGCGATGAAGTCGATGCAGGTACGATATTAGCCCGTATTTCCAGCCCGGAATTAACCACAGCACAATTGGCATATCTCCGTGCACATTCATTGACACAATTGAATGCACGTGCCGCCAAACGCGCCAAGCTTTTATTAGCTGCTGATGTGATTGGCTCAGCGGAACTACAAAGACGTGAAGCGGAATTACAAGTCTCGCGTGCTGAATTAAGCGCTGCCAAGGACCAATTACGCTTATTAGGTGTTACTGAGAGTGCAGTCAATGCCCTGGAGAAACATGGCAACATTCTGCCTTCCGTGGCGATATCCGTATCCAACAGTGGCACAGTCATCGAACGTAATGTTTTATCAGGTCAAGTGGTACAACCGTCAGATCGCTTGTTTAAAGTCGCTGAGTTATCGACGGTATGGGCAGTTGGTGACGTGCCGGAACAAAATGCACGCAATGTCACGGAGGGTCAACATGTGGAAATTCATGTGCCTGCCTTGGGCAAATCTATCTTTGTCGGTCGAATTGTTTATGTCGCCGATACCATCAATCCGGTCACACGTACGGTAACCGTGCGCACCGTGGTGCAAAATCCGGAACGTATCCTGAAACCAGCCATGTTGGCCAGTATGCATATTACAGAAACTCCGCGACTCTATCTGGCAGTACCGGAATCAGCCGTAGTGCGCGAAGCAAATCAGGACTATGCATTCATCGCTGAGGGCAACAATAGTTTCCTGCGCGTTCCTGTTGAACTGGATCATGTTATAGGCGATGTGCGTCCTGTCCTTAAAGGTCTCACTGACGGACAACAGATTGTCATGGAAGGTGCTTTTCATCTTGATAACGAGCGCAAGCTCGCTGAACTGGAATAGGCTATGCTCGCTTCAATCGTACGTGCAATGATCAACCAACGGTTGATCGTAGTGGTTATATCACTCATATTGATCGGTCTTGGCCTACGTGCCACAACACAATTATCTGTTGACGCTTTTCCTGATGTCACCAATGTTCAGGTACTCGTAGCCACGCGGGCATTAGGTCGCAGCCCGGAGGAAATCGAACGCTTGGTAACGGTGCCATTGGAAATTTCGATGACCGGCCTGCCGGGTCTGGTTGAGATGCGTTCTCTGAACAAAAGTGGGTTGTCGGTTATTACGCTGGTCTTTACCGATGAGACCGACGTCTATTTTGCACGCCAGATTGTCATGGAACGCTTGATCAGTGTTGCCAACCGCATGCCGGCGGACGTTACGCCTGAACTTGGCCCGGTATCAACCGGTTTAGGTGAAGTCTATCAATACACGCTTGACCACCCCGACGATGGTGAGCGGGCGCTAAGTGTAGAAGAATTAACCGAACGACGCACCATACAGGATTGGGTAGTACGGCCCATGTTGCGTTCAGTTCCGGGTGTGGCGGAAATAAACTCTATCGGTGGTCACGCCAAACAATATCATGTACTGGTTAATCCTGAGCGCTTACGCCATTACGATTTAACGTTATCGCAAGTGGATAAATCCATCGCCAGCAATAATGCCAATGCCAGCGGCAACATACTGGCGCTCCAATCCGAGCAATATTTAATTCGTGGTGTCGGCCTGATACAAACGCTGGACGATATCGAGAACATCGTACTCAAAGAGATCGGTGGCGTACCGGTATTCGTGCGCGATGTAGCTGAGGTGAAAATTGGCACCGCCGTGCGCCAGGGTGCTGCCATTAAGGGCGGGTACACCGAATCGGCAGCCGGTATTGTGATGATGCTGCGCGGCGGTAATGCCAAGGAAATTGTCACGCGCATAAAAACGCGGGTAGACGAGATCAATGAACAAGGCTTATTACCGGACGGGCTTCAGATTGTGCCTTTTTACGACCGTACTGATCTGGTGGATGCGGCACTATGGACGGTAACCACCGTATTGATTGAAGGCATCATACTAGTAATTATCATCCTATTTGTGTTCCTGGGAGACGTGCGCTCCAGTCTGATTGTGGTGGCAACCCTTGTCATTACACCACTGATCACATTTATGATTATGAATCATCAAGGTATTTCCGCGAACTTAATGTCATTGGGAGGGCTGGCGGTTGCCATTGGGCTAATGGTCGACTCGACGGTTGTGGTGGTGGAAAACGTGCATCACCGCTTGGGGCATTGCGAAAACACCATGAAAGCAAAGTTTCGCACCATTATTGATGCAGTCTCTGAGATCGGTGTGCCCGTCATCTTTGGTATCTCCATTATTATTCTTGTTTTCTTGCCGTTGATGACGCTGCAAGGCATGGAAGGCAAAACATTCAGCCCATTGGCTTACACCATCGCCATCGCACTGGCCGTATCACTGGTTGTCTCGTTGACACTGTCACCGGTGTTATGCGCTTATATTCTCAAAGGCGGCGGAGGTGAAGTTACAGATACCCGTATCATTGCGTACCTTAAAAAACATTATCGTGTCTTGCTTGATCATGCACTGGCCAGCGAAAAAATCACTATTCTGGTTGCAGTGGCATTACTAGGCACCTCATTTGCTTTATTTCCTTTTCTGGGGAAATCGTTTATTCCGACGCTGAAAGAAGGCGCCTTGACTCCTGTGATTATTCGCGTGCCGTCAATTTCACTGGAAGAATCCGTTGACATGGAAATGGAAGCCATGAAATTGGTTGCAGCCGTACCTGGCGTAGCAAGCGTGGTGTCCAAGGTGGGTCGTGGCGAATCACCGGCAGATCCTGCGGGTCCTAACGAATCTGACCCGATTATCAACATTGATCCAAATTCCGGGCGAACGCAGGATGAGGTCGATGCAGACATTCGCCAGGCATTGTCGATACTGCCCGGCGCAAGCATTGTATTGTCACAACCGATTGCGCAACGTGTGGATGAAATGGTCACTGGTGTACGTTCTCAAATTGCGGTTAAGATCTTTGGTAATGACCTGGATGAACTGCGCGATTTATCAGAACAAGTCGCACGTATTCTTAGAACCATTGATGGTGCGCGCGATATACGTATTGAGCGGCTATCCGGTCAGCAATCCCTGACCATCGACATTGACCGGGATGCCATCGCCCGGCATGGCCTGAATGTGGCTGATGTCAATGAATTGATTGAAACAGCGATTGGCGGTAAAGAAATCACCAACGTGTTTGAGGGCGAACGGCGCTTCTCGCTCATTTTGCGTTTCCCACCCGAATACCGTGACAACATTGACTCCATTCGTGATCTTTTGCTGCGCCCCACTGGCCAGGAATTTAGTAATGGGGAGGCATCCGGTGGCGCCTTGATACCACTACATGCCGTTGCAGAAATAAAAGTCGTCGATGGGCCAGCGCAAGTCTCGCGTGAATTCGCCAAACGCCGCGTGGTAGTTGGCGCCAACGTGCATGAACGTGACCTGGGTGGTTTCGTGGAGGAGATTCAAGAACGTGTTGCCGCAGAAGTTCAACTGCCTACCGGCTATTACTTTGAATGGGGCGGGCAGTTTGAAAATATGGAACGCGCCATGGGAACGCTGTCGGTCATTGTTCCAATAACCATTGCGGCCATCTTCTTTCTGCTGTTTCTGTTATTCAAATCGCTCAAACTGGCCTCACTCATTATTCTGGTACTCCCCTTTGCCTCCATCGGCGGTATCATGGGATTATTCCTGACCGGTGAATATCTGTCCGTACCGGCATCTGTCGGATTCATCGCACTTTGGGGCATTGCCGTGTTGAATGGCGTGGTATTGATATCGTACATCAAGGAACAGCGTAATCAAGGTGTCAACGTTGCAGAATCGGTCATTCGTGGCTGTGAACAACGTTTCCGCCCGGTACTCATGACAGCAACAGTTGCCATGCTTGGCTTGGTGCCATTCTTATTTGCAACAGGCCCAGGGTCTGAAGTACAACGCCCCCTGGCAATTGTGGTAATCGGCGGACTCATCACCTCAACCTTGTTGACATTGGTTGTGTTACCGACGTTATATCGTTGGTTCGACGTGAAACCTGATGAGGATACACTCGATAAATCTGACAAACAAAAAACAGTCGAAATAAGTTCTGGAACTGAGCAAGAGCAAGATCAAACTCAAATTACTTCATCTGAGGCGACCGTAAAGCCTGTAACAGAAACTTCTTGAGGGCGCTTCTAAAAATTCAGAGTTTGCCCAAATGCAAGGCGCAGAAAAAATTTCCAGCGCAGCATATGTTTGATATGTAAACAAGAAATTTTTTCTGTAACATAGCAGTTGGGATGAGATCTGGATTTTTAGAAGTGCCCTTGAGAAACTTACGCAACACAGCCTCCTGCCCAGTGCACCAACCACTTTGTATTGATAGGTTCAGAATCGACCAGATGATCCAAGACAAGGCGTGGTCTGCGGGGAATGGTCAGCCCTTTTCAAAGACCGCAACGCAGAATTGGATCATCTGGTCGATTTCCTTTGGGCGAGCCGGGAAGTACTTGTCCGCTGTGTTACGTCTCTTGGAAAGGGCCAGCCATTACCGGCGAGACGTGCCTTACGGTCAAGCACTTCTCGACTCGCTGAACCCATCAATACAAAGTTGTTGGTACACTAGTATCAGACAAGAGGCTGTAAACTGACAATACTACAATATCAAATAATGAGAAAATCTGTATGGTTGAGTGTCAGTCCTGATGTCAATTCGGCGAACTGTATCGCATCCGCCCCGCCCGCACCATCAACGTCAAAATAAAGAAAACCAGTTTTTTTATGGTATATGATATGGTCATTGGTATCTTTCGCTTTAGCACCAATGTGAAAATCCGAGCTATCTAATCTGCCTCTATGAAGGCCAGTAAAGACAGCATTCTCAAGGACAATGCGGTCATCTCTTTCCGAGAAATCGACAATTGTATCGACTGTATTATCAAATGGCGTATTGAATACAAAATAATCCCGACCTTTCCCACCAGTCAATATATCAGCATCCGCACCGCCATATATTTTGTCACGGCCCCTACCTCCATCAATGTGATCATTACCATCAGCACCAAACATCCTGTCATTGCCACTACCACCATCGATGTGATCATTACCATCAGCACCAAACAACCTGTCATTGCCACCAAGGCCCAGGATTTCGTCGTCTCCAGAAGTGCCTCGTAGAGAATCCGATCTGGAAGTACCGATGATTGTATTCAGCTCAGGTTCCGGTGTTGGTGTTGGGGTTGGGGTTGGTACTGGCGTGCCGTCGCTATCCGGGTTCTTAAGATCCAACTTCTTATTCCTGTTATTAATGCTGACTTGCTTGCTGGTTGTGTCAACGCCATTGCCAGAAAAACTTACAGTATAGATCCCATTGATGAGCTCCTCCAAATTGTAACCCCCCCCCCCATTCGTTATTGTCGTGACAATTGCGTCTGTTGCATGATTCTTGGCACTCACCTTGACACCGGGCAACCCTTCATTAATATCATAACCTTTATCATTGTCCTTATCGTTAAAGACGACACCGGTCAAAAAGAAATCTGATGCCGTACGCGCAAAGTTCTGTGTTACAACTGCATTTTCGAAATTTCCAAACTGACCAACCTCAAAACCAACACCAATTTCGCGAAAAGCGTTATTCAACAAATTAGCACGATGCCCCGGAGAATCCATCAAATTTGTGTGTAGTTGTTGCACCTCATCCTCCAGACCCTCAGGCCCGCGGGTGCTCATCCTCGCAATGTTTTCCCCCCAAGTCCAGTTGCCAGTAAATTCAAAGCCCGCCGCCTCCATGCGATCCCCTGGACTCGACCCGCCAATGCCCCTGTGAGAAAAGGTGTCGGTTGAAATTATCCAGTTACTATGGTTCTCAGATGATTCGTTTAAGTCGCCATCGAAAGCAAGTGGTTGGACACCAACCTTGGCACGTTCAGCATTGATCAGTTCCAGCATAAATTGTTCGTAGATATTGGCTTTAGACATAAATTTAACTCCAATTTAGTTTATTCGGAATACAAAATTAAAATACAATAAGAATACAGGCAAAATCTATGCCATCTTAATTATTATATTTATAATTAAGATGTTGAGCATGTTATCTACAAGCCACATAAAGATAAATTGTTGTCAGTTATTGACACGAAAATATTTTTATTTTCTAACATATTGTTTTTTATGTATCTTTATTGTTCCTAATGAGAGACAGGCAGGAAAACGCTGATTAATTCCGGGCCAAGCGAATGACGGGATAACATCTTTTAATTTGTGGTCTAAATTGCAGGTAGTTGCTAATACAGCGTCTACTTTGTTTTGATGTAGCCATTTATTTTTTGGAGTATGATTAACTTTATGGCACTTCTAAAAATCCAGATTTCATCCCAACTGCTGTGTTACAGAAAAAATTGATTGCTATCATATAAAACATATGCTGCGCTGCAAAGTTATTTCTGCGCCTTCCATTTGGGCGAACTCTGAATTCTTAGAAGCGCCCTTAAAATAATGTTAATCATTAAGCATTAAGAAATCCGTATTTAAAAAAGGAGATTGACCATGAACGAGCAAAAAAAACCACTTGATCCGGAACAGGTTGCTTGTGAAGTGTGTTTAAAGGAAATACCTATATCCGAAGCCAAAAGCGAAGAAGCCACAGATTATGTCCTCCATTATTGCAGTTTGGATTGCTATGCCAAATGGAAAGCACAAAACGGGAAAGAGGATTAACTGCAGGACATATCCGTATGCTTGCACTCTTGTTACTGCTTGCGTCTATCCCAAAATATGCTATCAAGCAACGCCCATCGCCTGTCTGACTGGCACTGATACAACATTAATACAAGCGGAGAAGAGCCATTCTTTTCATAGCACGCATGGGCAAAGTGAGAGAATTCATACTATACTTAGGACTCTTTGCATGCTTAGTCTCTCCGGTTAATGCATTTGACTGGTCTATCAGTGAACTGCATTATCAGTATGGCAAACTGGACACCCCAAACTTCGCCGGCGGTGGATCTGCCAACACACATGTTTTGACTTTCCAACATGCCAGTGGCTGGGCTTATGGTGACAATTTTTTATTTATTGATTACTTGAATGGTGATGAGACCAACAATTTCAATAATGGTGATTTATATGGTGAACTGTATCTGAATTTCAGTCTGGGAAAAATCACCAAAAAGAAACTTAGTCTCGGTCCGATCCGGGATGTCGGCATATTGTTCGGCTTGAATGCAGGTCATGATAGCAAGGTTTTAAAATACCTTCCTGGCATGCGCCTGAGCTGGGACATACCAGGGTTTACCTTTCTGAATACGGATTTTACAGCATATATTGATGACAATGCAGGCCTCAATGCTGGCGGTGCACCATCAGAAAACAATAGTTTTTTGTTTGATATTAATGGCGCTTATCCGTTCACATTTGGCAAACACGCGTTTGAAATCCAGGGCCACATGGAATATAGCGGGGAGCGTAGAAATGAATTGGGTTTTGAGGTTTCAGAATGGTTCTTATCTCAATTACAGTTTCGCTACGACATCGGCAAGCTATTAATTGGAAAAAAGAACCACATATTCGCCGGCATCGAGTGGCAAGTCTGGTTGAATAAACTGGGCGATAAAAAAACAGATGAAAATGCTGTACAGGCTTTGCTGGTTTGGCGTTTTTGAGCGCTTTAAATTATCCTAAATTCCTTAGGGAAGCACTGATCAATTCGTGAACCAATGTCTGACGGATCAAATCTTCCAGCTTATTGTTGCAAATTTTAGCAATAGCTTGCTATTACCTGCAATTTGCGCCGCAATCTGAAAGATTTCATCTCATCATCCACTTGGCCCAGAATTAATCAGCGCTTCCTTAGTTGAATACACCCAAGCGTGCGGTTTTTTGGCCGTTTTGCAAGGCGCGACGAGGCGTATGGTTGTTCCCTACAACGAGGAGCAACATGGCCAAAAATAGGGCTTCAATATCTGTAATCAAACAAGCCGTTACCTTGTCAACCATACCCTGCCATAATGAGCAGGAATACGTATTGTTAACGTGCTCCCGGCATGGATTCCCAACAGGTTATTCTGGCCATGCAATTGCTCGTGGTAATCGCCCGCACGCGTGAAGGTAAAATCCACGTCATGATCGTATTCTGAAAAATTGAGGGCGACCAAAGCCCATTCATTCGCGTGATGACGTTCGAAAAGCAGCAATCCCCGTGATTGGTGTTGATTCCAGTTATTAAAAAAATAATAGTCCCCATAACGAAAAATAGACTCTCGCCGCCGCAATGCGATTAACCGGCGGAAAAGTCCGATCATTGCCATTCCCACGTTGTCGTAAAAGCGTTCCCAGCGAACCGGCCGAAGTGTACCTATGCGGGCCGGACCACTATCCGGCACATCATAGTTTTCACCAATCTCCTGCCCTTGCCAAAGCATGGGAATCCCCTTTGCCAATAACAGTCCGATAACAAATGGCTGCAGCTTAAACCAATTCTCCCGCTTGCCTTCGCGTAAGACCTCTCTATAAAGAGAATTGGTGCCAAAACGGCAGATAAAGCGCGGATGGTCGTGATTCTCCAGGTATTGGAACGCACTCTTGGTAATGATGTCGTCGCCATGGTTCACTTGCTCAGGATAGCCAGCAAGACCCAATTGCATGCCAAAGTTATATATGCGCTCGAATTGCTCAGTAGCCAAGTCTTTAGCCGCATTCAGCGTTTCATTTTGCCAAGTGCAATTGCTGTAGGTTTTTTCGACAATTTCCACCGGCCCTTCCAATTGTTCAGCGCACTGAATCAAGTGCATACCGCCACTATGAAAAAAGCGCTGCCAATGCCCTGCTCCATTGGTTGCCTTTACTTTCTGATAAGTATGATAAACCAGGCTCGAATATCCTTCATCCAAAAAGCCTTCATAGTAGTTCGGCACACAATCATAGCGGATGCCGTCGACATGATAGCGGTCTAGCCAGTAGTAGTTAACGGTGAAAAAGAAATCCCGCGTGAATTCACGGCGATAATCAGTGCTGGGGCCAAACATATCTTTTGCGTATGATCCCATGAAAGGGTTCTCATGATAGCCCAGCCGACTATAGACTTGTTCATAAGCAAAAAAACGCCCCGTGTGGCCGTAGATCATGTCGAGCATCACTGCAATACCATGCTGGTGAGCGGCCTGCACAAATTGCTGCAATTCTCGTCGTTTACCAAATCGTTCGTCCAAACCAAAGGGGCCGACAGGCTCGAAGCCCCAATCAACGGAACGATCTACGTTAGCCACGGGCATGATTTCCAGGCAGTTAATACCAAGGTCTTGCAAATACGGTAACTTTGCATGAGCGCCTTGCAAATCAGCCGCAAATTCATGCAACATGATTTCATATGCAACTAAATCTTGCAGCGCAGGTGTTTTCCACGTGTCTTCAATTGGCTCCCAGGGGGGATCCGTATAACCCAGCGTAAATGCCGATTGCCGTCCTACTCCATATTCACGCGCATAAGGGTCGATAATCCAATCGAGTGGATGTGGCAACAGCGGACTTTCCAACTCGAAGCGGTAAACATATCGCCCTGGTTTTCCCCATGCGGAGTCGGACGTTGGCCGATTCCCCTGGTCAATTGTAATCTCCCCGCGCCAGAGGTCTCCGTATATTGGATGCACAGCGTGCGTGAGGGAAAAACGTTTGGGCGGAATCATCTGAAGAAACTGATCTGCTTCATGAATGACTTTAACGAATAGTGCGTTACCGTGCATGGCAGATACCCAGGGCAGTAAAAAACCGAAACGCACCCGGTTGTTCGGTAATTCATGCGGACCCAGTTGATCAAGTGGCAGCAGTCTCATGGATTTCCTTATCCCATTCCTCGAAAAAATCTATTAAAGGATAAACTAGAAAGCATTTGTACAGTTAGGATTATTTTGCACTGTGCGCTTAATTAAAGTGAGCACAAGTTAAAAACAAGCAAACGATACTTCAGGTACAAATTGTACTTTTAGTAAATTTACTAAGAAGCAATAACCATAAGGACTGCAGACAGGAATCTAGCGCACTGATGAAATATTCTGGCCAGGGTTTATAGGCCACAAGAACATGCAGAAATCGGCCAAACATGTGCATTCATGGTATCAGCGCTCCTGGCAACGCTGCCGCAAAGATATGATCGTCATTCGCATAAAAGAGCTTATCTGAGCCTACTGCTATATGCAGACCGGTGTTTCTCAGATTCTCAATTTTCCATTGCAATTTTCCTGAGCCACGCTCAACCCCATATACATTGTAAAGACCTCGCAGGCAGAGCGTTTTTTACGTACCCTCACAGAGATATTCAGGTTAACCAAACCGCACACCCAAAAGTTCTACAAAATGCAATTCGGCACATGAGACCAACCTATTAACTCATCATCCATATGGCTCAGCGTTAATCAACTGTTCTCCATACCATTCAGTTTTAAGGGCGCTTCTAAAAATTCAGAGTTCGCCCAAATGCAAGGTATGGAAAAATTTTGTAGCGCAGCATATGGTTGATATGTAAGCAGGAAATTTTTTCCGCAACACAGCAGTTGGGATGAAGTCTGGATTTTTAGAGGCGCCCTTAAAGCGTTTTCAAATATTCCAGCAACACTAATCTCTCTTGTTCTGTTAATTCGTTAGCGCCATAAGTATGACCATGGTTGGAATTGCCTTTGAGCGTGGTGTCAAATTTAAATGCCTGAGTGCCGGGGGTTTGGTCTGTGGAAACAAAACCCACTTTCTCAGCATCAAATTCGCGGCTACCCAGAAAGAATATTTTGGAACGTTGTTCCTGCGGCAACAGCAATTCATACAGATTGGGCACTGAACCATTGTGTAAATAAGGTGCTGTCGCCCAGATGCCGTTAAGTGGTCGCGCCTTGTAAACACCACCTGCAGGTACAGCACTTTGTTTAGCAGAGAACATTTCACTGTACGCTTTTAATTGTTCTTCCAAATTTGGAGACCGTGCTTTTTTGTCCATATGCCTAGCCTCATAGCCACCTTCAATTTGTTTAGCAACTGCTTCCACTGATTGGACAGGATGTCTTAACAACGAGCCAATAACAGAATTCACCAAAGGTTCCAAACCTGTTGTCTCAGCCGCAATCTCTGCGCCCGCAATGCTTCCTTCTTTACGTCCCTCAAATTTACCCGCCTGCAATAGGCGTTGCATATTGATCCACTCCGTCGGATCGGTTTTTAGTTCGCTAATTGGGGTGAGTACCGCAGAATAGGGCTCTCCTTCCTGGTCACGAGGGATCACCTGATGGCAATCTGCACAATATTTATCGTAATGTATTTTGCCTTGCACGGCCTTGACAGGATCTACCGGCGGTAAGTACTCCGCTGGCCAAGCAGGGGATTTCAATATAGCAACCCAGGCTTCCAGTTGCCCAAGTTGTTTAATCGCCAATGAGCTCTTATAGGCTCTAACATGTTTACTTTCTGGGATATTTACATCGCCATAGACCCCCAGCACTTCTCCACCGTTGCGGGTCAATGCACCAACCGTTGCGGGTCCATTGGGTGCAAAACCGGTCCATTGCACAACATCAGATTGGTGCGTTCCCCATAGGAATGGGTAGCTGGCCGGTGCATCAGAAGGCCGCATATTGGCGGGCATATCATTAATCTGCACCATGATCTTATTTAAAATTGCACCGACAGCATCCAGTCGGCCAAACCCATAGTGTGGCTGATCAGGGCCACCAGAGTGATTGATTTGATTACGATAAGCCAACGCTTCAGTTTGGGCCAGCAAATCATCGCGCAATTTATTTCTTATACGGGCATTCTCCATATCAACACCGAGTATATTTTTAGCAAAACGCGCAAATTTAAATTGATCTTCATATGTAGCATTTAACGCTTCCACCAATTTGCGATTAAATGTTTCAAAATCCCCTAATGCCGGCCCACCATCAATGCGCATTTGTTTGCCTTGATAATTGATTTGAGTGGTATGACATGCAGCACAAGTTAAACCAATCCAGCTCTCATTGTTGCGATCTTCATCTCTAGCAAAACCAACAGGCAAACCGTCTGGGTTCCATAAATTTGCTTCTGCTGGCAGATAACGCAATGCTTCTATATGTTCATCATTACAGAACAATTCGCTATTATTTGCTTGCTCAAGCACAAGAAACCATTCATAGGGCATAATCCTTGACCCCTGAGTGGTAAAATAAAAAGCTTGCTGAGTATCTTCAGTCCAGCCCTGTTCTAAATTAACAACCGACATTACCGAGGATTCAACGGACTCTCCTTCTGAAACATCCAAACCTTTTCTAGCAATACCACAACTTTCTATAATTAGGGCGCAGCCAACTAACATTGATATTATCAATATAGACAACCTGCTATTGAACATGAGAAATTCCTTTATAGATCAAACTCGTTTAAATACAATCCTCACACGCCTTGACAGGGATTCAAGGCGATCCACGGGGGCTAAAGAGCCACAGCTCGCGAACCAAGAATTGGAACCACTACAGAAAAAAATCCTACTAAAATACTTAAGGAACTATCCAGATTTTTCCAATCAATATTCCCCCGATGCTAATACTATAAAAACCCAGATCAGATGGTTGTGACTTTTATCACACTCAGTAGCGAATTAATTATGTGTAAGGTATGCAGGCTAGATTTAAAAGCAACCCTCCTGCATCATTCGATGTGTCGTTTGGAACGATGTCGATTTGCGGATTGTGTAGAAAAACACTTCAAATTAAGGATTCAAATTGCCTCATTGCCCGTTATGTACAGAAAACGCATTGCACGAATTCCACCAGGACAATAAAAGATCGTACCTGCAATGTGGCGTATGTGGCATGGTCAGCGTTCCGGCTCAATATCACTTATCTGCAGCAGATGAAAAGGCGCAATATGATCAACATCAAAATACGCCCGAGGATGCAGGCTACCGCAAATTTTTGTCGCGAACGTTAGAACCGCTGTTTGCCCGGATTCAAACTGGGTCACTTGGGTTAGACTTCGGTTGTGGGCCGGGGCCTGTGATTAGAGAAATGGCCAAAGCGCGGGGAATAGCGGTGAGTAATTATGATCTGTATTATTTCAATCACCCTGAGTTGCTAAGCAAGCAGTACAACTTTGTGACGATGACCGAAGTCATTGAGCATATCGCTAATCCCGAATCACTTTTGATCCAACTTGATTCAATGCTGAAGCAAGCGGGAATTCTGGCCATTATGACCAAGCGGGTGATTGATCAGCAGGCGTTTAGCAAATGGCACTATAAGAACGATCCGACCCATATCTGTTTTTATTCACTTAAAACTTTTGAATGGATAGGGCGTGCATTTAATTGGCGATTGGAAGTGATCGACAAGGATGTGGTGTTTTTTTACAAAAAATAAGTATTTTAGGGGCGCTTCTAAAAAAACTGATAGCATGACACCTTCTTAATTTAAATAATATGCAGTGACAAAAACAACCAATCTGCCGCCCAATAATTTCTCCACCCTATCGCCAGATTGCGTGTTAAATGCATTGAAAAACATCGGTTATTGCAGCGACGGCCATTTGCTGGCACTCAACAGTTACGAAAACCGTGTTTATCAGATCGGTATGCAAGAAGGTGCGCCATTGGTGGCAAAGTTCTATCGACCCGAACGCTGGACAGATGCCGCGATACTCGAAGAACACGCGTTTGTGCAGGAGTTGGTCGAGCACGAAATCCCTGTTGTGCCCGCGTTGACGCTGGAGGGAAAAACCTTGCATCATTTCGAAGGATTCCGCTTCGCTGTTTTCCCAAAACACGGTGGGCGTGCGCCTGAATTAGAAAACCGCCAAACGCTGGAATGGATGGGACGCTTTCTTGGGCGCATTCACGCCATCGGTGCACTCAAACCGTTTTGCGAACGCCCCACGCTGGATGTTGCCAGCTTCGGTGAACAATCACGCGATTTTCTGTTGGAAAACGAGTTTATTCCGGCTGATCTTGATGCAGCCTATCGGAGTGTTGTCAATCAGGCGCTTGACAGCATACGCCAATGCTTCACACAAGCGGGCGAAGTGTGTCAAATACGCTTGCACGGTGACTGCCATGTGGGCAACGTGTTGTGGACGGAAGCAGGCCCGCATTTCGTAGATTTTGACGACAGCCGTATGGGGCCAGCGATACAGGACTTGTGGATGTTGTTATCCGGCGAAAATTCCGAAATGAAGCAGCAGTTAAACGATGTATTGACGGGGTATGAGGTTTTTTGCGATTTTAATGCACGCGAATTACATTTGATTGAAGCGCTGCGTACCTTGCGATTGATCCATTATGCGGCGTGGCTTGCGCGGCGTTGGGATGACCCCGCGTTTCAGCAATCGTTCCCATGGTTCAATTCGCAACGCTACTGGCAGGATCGCATCCTTGAATTGCGCGAACAGGTTGCGCTTATGAACGAGCCATCGCCAGTGTTGTTGTAACCGCAAATATGGGTGATTTTTACTATAGAATGTAAACTAAGGAAGCGTTGACCAATTCGTAAACCAATGTTTGACGACTAAAACCTTCCAAATTATTGTTGCAAATTTTGATAATAGCTTGCTATTACCTGCAATTTGCGCCTCAATTTGAAAGATTTTATCTCGCCACTCATTTGGCCTAGAATTAATCAACGCTTCCCTAATAAAATCATTTGGAAAATGGTCCCTGTTATGAAGCGAATCCTGGTTACTGGCGCTACTGGACAGATTGGCTCTGAGCTGGTTCCTGCCTTGCGTGAGAAATACGGACGCGACAATGTGATTGCTGCCGGGCATAGAAGTCCACCACACAAAGCTTTAGTAGAGGACGGGCCCTATACCACGCTTGATGTGACCGAATACACATCGCTCGAAAACATTGTGCGGAAATTCCAAATCGATACGATTTTTCACCTGGCCGCCTTGTTGTCTGCGGTTGCGGAAGAAAAACCACAAACCGCCTGGGAAGTAAATATGCAGGGGCTTTACAATGTTTTAGAGGTAAGCCGTGAAAATAATTGCGCTGTTTTTTCCCCCAGTTCAATCGGCGCTTTCGGACCAGGCACCCCACGTGACAACACCCCGCAAGATACCATTCAGCGCCCAAACACGATGTATGGAATCTGCAAACTATCCGGCGAGCTTTTGTGCGATTATTACTTCACACGTTTTGGTGTCGACACGCGTGGTCTTCGCTATCCCGGTTTGATCTCGTATCAGGCGCTACCCGGTGGCGGCACCACGGATTACGCTGTGGAAATATTTTACCGCGCCATTCAAGAAAAAAAATATGTGTGTTTTTTGCAAAAAGGCACTGTCCTGGACATGATGTATATGCCGGATGCGGTACGCGCCGCCATCGAATTAATGGAAACGGACCCAAGCCAGTTAAAACACCGCAATGCGTTTAATCTAACCGCCATGAGTTTCGCGCCTGAAGAACTCGCCGCACAAATTCAAAAACACATTGCGGATTTTTCGATCAGTTATCAAGTCGATCCGGTGCGGCAATCAATCGCCGATTCGTGGCCACGCCATATGGACGACAGGGCCGCACAGCACGAATGGGGTTGGCAGCCCCACTACAACCTCGAAGAAATGACCAAAGATATGATCAAACGTCTGTCGCAAAAACTACGAGCAGAGGGCCAAAATGTCACTTGAAAAATTGGATTTATATTGCACGTCGAAGCTTGATGAACTGAAGGCAAAGGGTGCACAAAAAGGCTCGGAAAAAGTGATTGCAAAAATTACCGTACCCGACTGGGTAAAACAAGGACGATTACCCGATGCTACAAAAGATAACAACTTTGGCCCACGCTATTTTTTAGCGGGTGATGAGCGTGCGTATTTGCTCATGAATTCTAATTCCTATTTGGGTTTTTCACTACACCCACAAGTCATGCAGGCTGAAGAAAAGAGCGTTCAAAATTACGGCACAGGCCCCGGTGCCGTGCGTTTTATTTCAGGGACATATCAACCACATATTGAGCTTGAGCAGCGTCTGGCTGCGTTTCACGGACGGGAATCCGCCATGATATACAGCGCGGCCTATGCTGCCGTCATGGGCATACTCCCATCACTAATCAACGAAAACACGCTGGTGGTGAGCGATCAATTAAATCATAACTGCATCATCAATGCCATTCGTTTGTCTCATCCGGCCAAAAAGGAAATTTATCAACATCTCGATATGCAACAACTCGAGCGCATACTCATCAGCTATGCTACCGGTGAAAACAACGGGCACACGCCTGAAATTAAACGCGTCCTGGTGGTTACCGATGGCATTTTCAGTATGCGCGGCGACCACGCGCCACTGGATGAAATTGTTACTATTTGCCGCAAATATGAAAATAGCTTTGCACAAGGGATTATTACAGTTGCGGATGATTCGCATGGCGTAGGCGCGTTTGGCGAAACCGGGCGTGGCACCGAAGAGTATACGAACAGCAAGGTCGATATTCTTATCGCCACACTGGGCAAGGCATTGGGTGTCAATGGCGGTTACGTGGTCACATCCAGACCCGTTATCGAATATTTACGCGAAACCTCGCCTTTATATGTGTATTCAAATCCGATTACCCCGTCCGAGGCACAAGCTGCCACACAATCACTGGACATCATTGACAGCACAGAAGGAAGCAAGCGACTGAAGAAATTACGTGCCCTAACCATGCGTTTTGAGCAGGGATTAACCCAGCTGGGTTTCGAGACCATTCCAGGCGAGCACCCGGTGACACCACTGATGGTTCGTGATACCCGGAAAACAACACAACTCACCCAACACCTTTTCAAGCATGGCATACTGGCAACTGGCCTAAATTTCCCGGTGGTACCGCAAGGCGACGAAGAGATCCGTTTTCAAATCAATGCCAACCATACGATTCGAGATATCGATTATACCTTGGAAGTTTTGAGCAATTTCTAACAACTTGAGGGCACTTCTAAAAATCCAGAGTTCGCCCAAATGCAAGGCGCAGAAAAAATTTTGCAGCGCAGCATATGTTAGATATGACAGTAATAAATTTTTTCTGTAACACAGCAGTTGGGATGAAATCTGGATTTTTAGAAGTGTCCTTGAGATTTAAATTAAGAGGCTGTCAACATGCCCAGTAAAGTTTATTACAATAGTGCCTGCCCCGTTTGCAATGCGGGCATCAAGGATCAACGTCAACGTATGGAAGCATGCGGCAATAAGGATACTGAGTGGGTGGACGTACATAATAATCCCGACGCCGTATCAGAGGTAGGCAGCCCGCTTGAACAGGTGCGCGAACGTTTATATGTCAAAGATGATACCGGCCAGCTAAATATCGGCATGGATGCATTCGTGCATCTTTGGCAACAAACACCAAGCCAGCGTTGGTTAGCAAAATTGTTTCAATGGCCCTTGATCAAACCGCTTTCACGGCTTTCTTACAATGCTTTTGCACGGCTGCTGTATATTTGGAATCGTGCTTTGAAGCATTGGTGAAGCATATTGCGTGTCACACCATCTTCCACAACATAGACTCGCCCGCGCGCAACGGCACCAATTTCTCTCCCGCAAATGGGCGCTGTTCCGGCACGACCCAGGATTCTTTGTTTAGTGTAATTTGTTCACCGTTACGCGGCAGTTGATAGAAATCTGCGCCATGAAAGCTGGCAAAGGCTTCCAGCTTATCCAACGCGCCAGCTTGTTCAAATACTTCTGCATATAATTCAATGGCGGCATGTGCGGTAAAAATTCCTGCACAACCACATGCATTTTCTTTATTTGGCTGCGAATGCGGTGCGCTGTCAGTACCAAGAAAGAATTTTGCATTACCGCTGGTTGCGGCTTCAATCAAAGCCAGCCGGTGCTTTTCACGTTTTATTACCGGCAGGCAATAATGATGCGGGCGAATGCCACCTTGAAAAAGCGCATTACGATTCAGTAACAGATGATGCGCCGTAATAGTCGCGGCAATATATTTAGACGATTCTTGCACAAATGCCACGGCATCACTTGTCGTCACATGCTCAAATACAATACGCAAGTTTGGGAAACGCTGCGCCAGTGGAGACAATACCCGCTCAATAAAAACCTTTTCTCTGTCAAATACATCCACCTCGGGATCGGTGACTTCACCATGTACCAGCAAGGGCAAATCAACTTCTTGCATGGTTTCCAGTGCGGCATAGCACTTGCTAATATCGGTGACACCGGCAGCAGAATTGGTAGTGGCACCGGCTGGATACAATTTCACACCATGCACGATGGCGCTTTGTTTCGCCCGGACAACCTCTGCTGGCGGCGTATTATCCGTTAGATAAAGCGTCATCAAAGGCTCAAAAGACGCTTGCATCGTAAGCGGCAATGCCGCCAAAATACGTGACCGATATGCCAACGCCATATCCGTGTTAACAACCGGCGGTGTTAAATTGGGCATGATGATGGCGCGCGCAAATTGACGCGCGGAATGGTGCAACACATCGCACATTTGTTCACCATCACGCAAATGCAGATGCCAATCATCGGGGCGGGTTATCGTTATACTGGTCAAGGTTTTTCGTGATTATAGATAGTGTTGGTGTATTATACCTCAGAGACATGCATGATCTGCTGCAGCGCAATACCAGCAATATTTTTTATAGAACATGGCAAACAATGGGGTTTAAGCGAGAGAGAACCTGCAAGAAGTGGATTTCACACGCAACATTTTATCGCCGCCTTTCTGGAACTCATAAGTCACTTTCTCAACCTCACATTGATATCCGTCAGCATTCAATTGGTCAATCACCTTACCAAAATGCCTGGATTCCCTGCCGCCAAGTTCAAGCAGTGGAAATATTCTAACTTCGGATGCAATCCTGCAAAGTTCCTTTATCGACCGGACATGAAATTCGCTAGAAAGTTGTTCGCTGTATAGAAAAAGCAAATGTGAGCACAATGAAATATTAAACGCATTATCTTCAAATGGTAAAGCTGGCAATTCTGCGGTTACGTACCTGCCTTCGCTATTTGAAAAATCCGCCAGGAATTGATTCATCGCCTTCATTCTGACACAACCCAGATTCTCAACCGTTTTTATAGATTCCCAAACAAACTTGTCCCTGTTTTTACTTGTTTGTTCGATCACTAAATCATATGTTGCCTCGATTTTCCCTTTTATTTCATCCGCTGAGAACCGATAGATGGGATCAATCGATACAACATTCCCACCGCTACGCGTTAACGTCGCGTTAAAGCTTGCAGGCCCATCACCACAACCCAGGATGTATTTTTTCAAGTCTCTATCTGTGAGAGAAAACATCGACACATATTCGTCAAAAGAACGTCCCCACGGTACAACTTTATTTAATGTGAATGTCATGACATGAAATCAGATTAGATTCAAACTGAAAAGCCAGCATATACTTTTCTGATGTGCCGCACAATTCAAGGATGTACTTCGTACACGTGGATCCTATAGATTTGCAAACAAGCCTTGGTTATTACTTGTTCTTGTATGAATCAAATGTACAAACTCACTTAAAATAATAAAAAATCTCAAATTAATCAAATATGCAATCAAAAGAGAATCAACAGCTGACCGTAAGCACGCCTACTCATAATAACGATGACACGATGTCAATCAAAGATCAATTGATTGACATGATATGCAATGACCCTGATCTTCCGACACTGGGCGCATCCATTGCCAACGTTGTACAAATCTCATCATCGGAAGATGGGTCTACGCAGGAATTAGCAAATTTAATATTATCCGATGTTGCATTAACCCAGAAAATTCTACGTTTATCTAACGCAGTAACTTTTCGTATCTCATCCAGCCAAGTTGTAACAAGTGTTTCCACTGCGATTCAGTTGCTTGGATTGGAAACAATAAAAGCCTGCGCCTTAGCAATGATCATGGTCAGTAATATGCCTAAGGGTGATGTAAAATATGTACGTTATGAGCTGGCGCTTGCGTTATCTGCAAGCTTAATGGGCCGCAAATTAGCAAAGCGATGTGTTTTTCCAAATGCAGAAGAAGTCGCCATTGTTGCATTATTTAAAAACATGGGGCGTTTACTGGTAGCCATCTTTGACCAGAAACTTTATAGTGAAACGATGGCGCTTGTTAATAATGGCACGCATACTAAAGCGCAGGCTTCGATGCAAACAATTGGTTGCAACTTTGATACTTTAACTGAAAGAGCAATGCAGGAATGGAAAATTCCCAAAAGTATTATCAGCGCAATGAAGCTCATACCATCTAAAACATTGAAACCACCAAAGAACCGGCAAGAGTGGATGCAACAAGTGACTGAGTTTAGTGAATCATCTGCTTTACTTGTTTTGAAAGAAGACCAATCAACCGAATCGACGGAAGATAATTCGAATGAAGCGCTGTTAAACCGCTTTGGTACAGTATTACACTTGAATCAAGACCAATTGGACACACTTATAGCAGATGTTGCAAGTGAAACCCGTGAATTAAGCAATAACGCCCAGCTGACACCGGCGTGCAATGACAATGATGGTACCAGTTCAACGAATGTTAATGCAGATGAAGACAGCGACTCTGAAGAAGACTTGCTTAATGGTTTATTATTTGAGTCGGTTGATTCAGGAAGTTCACAGACGGCCCAGTACCACCCAAGCGGAAAACCACTTAATGCATATAATCAGCTTTTGACAGGTGTCCAGCTTCTCACGGAAAAAACGGCAACTACGGAACCTAAAATAAAAGAACTGGTGCAACAAGTTCTAGAAATATTGTATAGCAGTCTGGGTTTCCATTTTGCAACAGTCTGTTTAAAAGATGTAAAAACCAATCAATATCGGGCACGCAATGCATTAGGTAAAAATGCCGCTGCAATACAAAAACATTTTGTCGTCTCCGGCACTTCTTCGGATGACATGTTCAGTCTGGCGATCAAAAGAAATGTTGATTTATCCATTTCAGATGCTACTGTTCCAAAGATACGCAGTATGCTACCAAATTGGCATCAACAATTATTGCCGAAAACAAAAAGTTTTATTATTTTACCTCTGATAATCAATGGAAAACCAATTGGTTTTTTCTATGCTGATCGTCAACTAGAAGCACCTGAAGGTATTTCATCAGAAGAAATGAAGCTTATTAAAACCCTAAAGGGTTTGCTCCTGACTGCCTTAAGTTCCTAAGTACGCGATCATAAATATTTTAACAAAACTCGCTGATTATTACAGGGCTATGCCATTGGAAATATTAATAACTTTTGGACGACTATGTGCTACATAAGCAACTCACTTAATCCGTCATTCCCGCATGTTCTTAGCG
>JAJFJK010000185.1 GCA_021774075.1 Nitrosomonas sp.
TATGCTGTTTATTACGGCTGGCATGGGTGGCGGAACCGGTACAGGTGCAGCACCCATTGTGGCACAAGTCGCCAAGGAAATGGGCATCCTGACAGTAGCCGTGGTCAGTAAACCATTTGCATTTGAGGGCAAGCGTTTGAAAGCAGCACAAATTGGCATGGAAGAACTATCTCAACATGTTGATTCATTGATTGTTATTCCAAATGACAAATTAATGATGGTGTTGGGTCACGATATCAGCGTGCTGGATGCGTTCAAGGCGGCCAACGATGTGTTGCATGGCGCAGTAGCGGGTATTGCGGAAGTCATTAACTGCCCAGGATTGGTAAATGTCGATTTTGCCGATGTGAAAACCGTCATGTCAGAAATGGGTATGGCAATGATGGGCTCCGCAGTTGCATCCGGCGTGGATCATTCACGTATCGCAGCGGAACAAGCTGTTGCAAGTCCGTTATTGGAAGACATTTCTTTATCTGGCGCACGGGGCATCTTGGTTAATATTACTGCCAGCTCAGTATTGAAAATGCGTGAAGTGCATGAAGTGATGACTACCATTAAAGAACTCACCGCTGAAGATGCAACCATCATTATCGGTACAGTGATCGACGAAAACATGGACGATGACTTACGCGTAACAATGGTTGCAACCGGACTTGGGCATCTAAGCAATCAGGGGCAAACAAAACCGTTAACCGTTGTGCATAGACGCAGGGGTACAGATGATAAGGCAGAAAATTACGCAGATGAGCTAGCAGTAATGCTCACCGGCAGAAGAAGCAATGCCACCGTGGCAGCCATGCGCCAATCGGGTGTTGATCCAATGGATATTCCTGCATTCTTGAGAAGACAGGCGGATTAACGGTTTTCAGGACATGGTTTTGGGTATTGGACTTTAGAGCTGTTGTAAATGGTGTTTTGTATCATTTAGTGCTATCGGCTAAGGATAAGACACAACTTGGGGTAATGGCAATTCATGCAGTCTGTCGGGTTTAAGTGTGCTCACTTAACTTATTCTGACAGACTGTTGGTGTGGGATAAATCACAGCATTACTCACCGAGTAGGTGGATAATTTCATTGCGTTACTGGCTCGTTTAATGACCAATTACAGTATATTGAGTCCAGTATTGAACAGCGCTTCCTTAACCTAAATTTTGTTTGTAACGGTTATTGCTTGTTGAAGAAATTTAAGGCTAAGTAACTGCATTCGTTTTTCTCATTATGGAGGAGCGCGGAATGGATTCTTATCTTGTGACTGGACCAACTGGTTTTCTGGGCTATCATGTAATCAAACTGCTAAATGCGCGTGGTATCAAGCCTCGGGTGTTATTGCCAACCGGTGTTGATCCAAACTCGCCAGCGTTAGAAGCTTTGAATAAGCAAGATGTCATGCCGGTTGAGGGGGATATTAATGATCGGGAAAGATTGCAGGCCGCTTGTAAAGATATCGATATTATCTTGCATTTGCATTTTGCAATTACATTGGCGGGTGGTGAGCAAGCTGATAAGTTGTTGCACGAACATAATGTACTCGGTACACGCAATCTGTTTGAAGTTGCCACTAAAGTCGGTGTTTCGCGTATTGTTGTAAGCAGCAGTTCGCTTGCGGTGGGTTTGCATCATGACCCTGAACCGTTGGACGAGACGGCGGATTGGGAACAGTATCATTTTTCACTGCCTTATGCCGTGTCGCGACGTGATGCCGAACAGTATGTGTTGACACAAACTGCACCCGGACTTCCAGAAGTGGTGGTGGTTTGCCCATCTTTTACCTTAGGCCCTGAAGACTGGGGCGGCTCAGCACCAGCCAACAAATTGGTCATGAGAATGAGCAAGCCTGGTTTTCACATTACAGCGCCCATTGGTTTTGGCGTGCTTGATGTGCGTGATTACGCTGAAGGTGTTTTGCATGCAGTAGCGCATGGTACACCGGGCCGTCGTTATATTCTTAGTGGCGACAACATAACACCTGATCAATTGACCGCGCAAGTTGCGAAAGCTGAAAATTTTGCGCCGCCGAAATGGCAATTTTCTATACGTTCCTGGATGATCACACCCATTGTGGCCATTCTTGCCATATGGAGTAAGCTTACCGGTAAACCAGCTAAAGTATCGCCAAGTATCCTTGAGTTATGGGGACGTTATGCCTGGTATGATACCGCTCGGGCACAGGTTGAACTGGGCTGGAAACCGCGTCCGCTACAAGAAACATTGCGCGATACGATTGAATGGCATCGTGAGGATAAGCACAAATCTGCTCTGTAAATCAAATCAATCTGAGCATTTTTTTTCAATTTTTATCGTTCTAAACTGACGCATTCTGCAATTGAATGAATTCCGGCAGCTGGGCTTTCTGGAATGTCGGTTTTCGGCCCAGACTGTGTGAAAACTCAAAAATCCGAATCGAAGTAAAATTAATTCCCACAGCTTGTCATAAATAGCTCAAATATCTGTTTGTATTTTCCACTTTTCAAGCAAAAAAGTAATAAATCTAGGTCGTGCTTACCACAAGAAATTTTAACAAAGAGTTTTCACACAGCCTGGGCCAACAACAGCCGGTCACCAGTTTCCCGTGAACGGCTGGTTAACCTTGAAAAACAGCCATTCAGCAAATCCTTATTTTTATATCTATAAGTATAAAAGTTAATGAGTTTATTAATGCTCTATCGAGGTGTTGTGATCGCTTCGGAGTGATAGCAAGTAGCATGGAAATCAAGTCTATTGGCGGAGTTATCCTGTAAAGTTACTTTATTGTATTAATACCAATCTAGACAGCGCAGCTTTGCTGTGTCCTTGTTTGAACTCCTGTTGAGTGGTTCTGCTACTTGTTGAGCAGAGTGAGGATAATACCAATAGCATAGATATATACTAGCAGCCACAAAGATCACATGCGATCGTTTTATAGCATAAGTCGGCATGGATGCCCTTGGAGCGTGGTGTTGTAATAGGAAAATTACCGGCAGCCAACTAAACGAACGTAACTGGAGAAAACAATGAAAATGATTAATAGCAGTAATATATTATTGATGGCAGCTGTTTTGCTCCTATCGACGAATGCACTAGCCACTGAATTTATCTATAAACCTGCTTCGACGACTGAAATAGCGGTTAACTTGCAGAAGGTTGAAGGGGGGCACCTTGAGCGATTTAAAAAACCATTCGAAGTGCAACGTTTAAGCAAAAACATATACTGGGTTTCCGTTGCTAACTACAACTTAACCGTACTTGTTGGCGAAACAGGCGTTCTGCTTATTGATGCTCCGATTCATACGGGTAAACGAGTTTTAAAAGCTATAAAAGTGATCACAGATAAACCGCTCCGTGCGATTGTTTACTCCCATGCACATGCCGATCATGTGGGTGACTCGAGTGTGATATTAAAAGAGCTTGGTGATAAAAATATCGATATATACGCGACTGATGAAGTTCGGGATGCATTGATCTCTCATAACGTGACCCTTCCAGCACCGGTTACCAAAATTATTTCGGATAAGCTGGTTTTTGAAGGACACACTTTTGATGTGTATAAGAACTTCGATGGCCATACCTCGGATAACACCGTATTTTTGATTGAAGATGGTGGCCGCAAGATATTACACGCGATTGACCTGATTCACCCTGATCAGTTGGAGTTCAGAAGCTTCTCGAATGTTGAAGATGCCATCGCATATAAAAACGATATAGATTATCTGCTGTTGATGGATTGGGATGTGATGGTTACCGGTCATAGCAATCTGGGCTACAAAGAGGATGTGAAATTTGTTCAGGAATACATTCGGGATATTCAAGGTTATATTCACCAAGGCCATTCGAAAGCCGACTTCTCTGTTCATCTGAAAAGCGATACGCCGTTTGCCTGGTATGCCGGTTATAGCGATGAGGTCATTGATTTTGCAACCAATTTGCTGGCTGAGAAATATCGCGAAGGTCGAGAAGAAGAATTCGATATTGTCGCCAAGTCTCATGTGGAAGTCCTATTCTGGGCAATGCTCGCCCGTGCACTCTAGCGAGTAGCTCAATCATTAATTCAGACAGTATTTGATTCGTGCAATGGGATCGATTTCAATCCATAGCACATTACAGCTTATATTCTAGCCTATGTTCTGGTTCTGGTTCTGTTCCTGTTCCTGTTCCTGTTCCTGTTCCTGTGTTCCCGGTATCACCTTAACTTTTATCCAGAAGTTAAGGTGATTTATTGCGCCAGTCCAAGAAATAATGTAAGCGAGCGATTGACATGGATTAGTGCATCATCATCAATTTTTCCAATGGTCGAGCTGATAGTTCGAGTTGGCCCAACGGAATAGACTGTCCGCTTTCCGTAGTATGTTGCCATTCGAAAATATAGATTGAGTGGCTCTTCAGGGTCGAATGCCGACTGCACGACTTGGTTGTACTTTAAGTCCCAAATGTCAGATCACATGTGAGCCAATAGAGTTTAGCTTGTTAGAGTTTAGCTTGGTAATCACACCAATAAAGTTTAGCTGAACGAGTTATGCTGTCAAATATTGAGCTTATCGGGATAAGCAGCAAATAATTCTGTTGAGGCTACTATACAATTGCTTGAGTATTATTGTTGGTGGAGAGTGTCGCAGTTCTAGATAAGCTGATAACGGCACGTTTCGCCACCCAAGCTTTAAAAAGAAAAAGGCCCGCATCGCTGCAGGCCTTTAAGTATATGGCTCCCTGACGAGGGCTCGAACCTCGGACAAACGGATTAACAGGTGTTTTAATACACCATTTTATAACTATTACACTCGCCAGTGCTCGCCAACGCTCGCTAACAATCGTCATTTTTGTCACACTTTATTTTAATAACTGTAAAAACTCTGAATGGCAATTGAATAATCTCAACAATTCCTGGCTGTCCATGCTGTTGTATACAAACTATTTAATCTTGACATTCGCTAAAAATTATTCGGATTTGAGGCAAGGAGCCTTTGCATTTTGGTAAAAGGTTACGTTAGCATAAAGGCGATAATTCCCGAGTTTGGTGCCCTACAAAAAATTAACTTGGCAATACCACACTGATACACATTGGACGCTCAATTCAACAATTAATTGCGACATAGCCAATTAAATTGTGGTGCAATTTCTTATGTAACGATGAAACATTGCCAACTAGCAATCTTGTGGCAAGGCTGTGATTAGGTTGCCAATGCATAATTAATTCCAAGGTGATTGCGTTCTCGCCTTGTAACTTAATTATTGATAAGGAGCCAATGATGAAACAGAACAATATACTGCTCAATATTGCACTATTCGCTGCAATCATGTTTGCAACGTTTGCGCAGGCAGCCGATGAGCCTCAACTTAATGCGAACTCTGGGGAATATGTCTTGAATATTCCTTATTTTGAGTTTGATACAGCCGAAGGAAAACAAGCCTATGAAGTAATTCTAAAAGCACCTTTGAATGAGAGCCCCATATTTTCCGTAGACTTTTCCAGCCTTAAAATGAGGCCTCTAGGTAATCTTCCTGTTATTTCTGGTAGTAATATCTGTCTTAAAACAGCACATGGTTCTTTTTTATCTTGTCAAGCAGAAACAAAACTGGATTATACGATTGACATGGCACGATGCATTAATAGCAATGAGCCTGATTGTGCTGAAGAAATTGAAGAAGCCTATACTGATGAAACCAAGGAATGCCAGGCAATTAATCAGGCAAGAATTGAACTGTGCGGCATCATGGGCGGTGACGCTTATTTGCCTGACTTGGATCCAAATGACTTTATTGATCCGACAACAATTACAACGGCAAATGCTAATCCTTACTTTCCTTTGGTGCGCGGTAACACATGGGTATATGAAGCAGGTGAAGAGACTGTTACGGTAACAGTTACAGATCAAACAGAAGTCATCCAAGATATTACTGCAGTGGTTGTGCGTGATGTGGTTTCCATAGATGGCGAATTAGTTGAAGACACTAATGATTGGTATGCACAAGATAAAGACGGTAATGTATGGTACATGGGGGAATTGTCAAAGAATTTTGAAGATGGGCGGCTGGATGATCTGGAAGGTTCATGGAGAGCGGGTATTGAATCAGCGCAGCCAGGAATTCTTATGTATGCCCACCCAGAAGATCATATTGGAGAAACATATCGTCAGGAATTTCTACCAGGCGAAGCTGAGGATTTTGCGAGAATTCTTTCTGTCAGTGCATCAACAGCTAATGAAAATTTTTCTTGTAGTGGTAACTGTCTGCAAACCTATGAAAATTCTGCATTTGAACCGGTCGGCTTTGGGGATTTCACGCCTGAACATAAATTCTATTTGCCTGGTGTTGGCAAAATTCGTTCTTTCCACGTTAATCCTGAGACGGGAGAATTAGCTGAAGGTGAAGATGTGGAAGAATTAATTAGTTTCACACCAGGTTCTTGATAAGTAATTTATTAAAGTAAATCTAAAAATCGCAGTTGTCTCATCGAGTGAATTGTACTGTCTTGTCATCGCAAGCAGCGCCAAACACCTCGTAACTGCGGTTTTTAGAATAGGGTTAGAACACTATCGATACCGACCCAAGAATACTACGTGGCGTCCCCGGCATGAAACGCAAACCACTGGTTGATACGAAATAGTGTTTATCAAAAATATTTTGCGCGTTTAGCTGAAAATGAAGCGTCGCGTTGTTAAACTTGTATTTGTAGCCTGCCATTAGGTTCACGACTGCATAACCTGGCGCTTGAGCCGTATTTTCAAGGTTAGCTTGCCGTTTGCTAACTGCATTCACACCGCCGCCCAGTCTAAGCCCGTAAAGCATGCCTTTTTGTATTTCATAGGTCGTCCACAAACGGGCATTGTGGCGTGGCACATCATCGAAACGTTGCCCTGTATTACCAGCACCAGTCCCGATAACATTATCTTCGTCGTCTAAAATGAGTGTTTGATCCTGAATAATCTTTGCAAATGGCGTATAAGCATAGGCCCCGATGAGACGCCAGCCAGGTAATAATTCACCTTGCATATCAAATTCAATACCACGAACTGCCAACTCACCGACAGTACGCGAAAAAAAAGGATTAATCGGGTCAGGTGTCGCGACATTTTGCTTCGTCAAATCATAGTACGCAATGGTTGCTAAGAATTTTCCATTCAAGAGTTCAGATTTTATCCCCACTTCCCATTGCTGCGCACTTTCTGGCGGCAGCTTTCCACCTTGTCGTGCAAGACCGTTTGAGCCACTATAATTTTCAGTATAACTGCCATATAAAGACAAAACAGGGATTGGGCGCCATAACAGTCCTGCACGCGGTGTTAGTGCGTCATCACGTGGCTCACCGGTTGATTCGCCACGTTCAAACTCGCGTGAGCGAATGCTATCGTAGCGAAAACCTGCCAATACATGAAAATGATAGGGCAGTGTCATCTGATCCTGTAAATATAAGCCAAACCAGTCCTCCGTTTCGTCGATATCATCGCCGGGAAAATCACGTGAGGGATCGATCGGCGGCGGGCCGCCTGTTTGATAGATCGGATTAATGATATTGAGTGCATTAAATTCCAATTCATCTTCAGACTCCTCAACAAAACCCCAACGTGTATCTTCCCTATAATAGTCGCCGCCCATCAAAATTCGATGTTTGACGCCCCAGGCTTCAAAATGTCCGGTCAAATCAACCACCGTATAATACGACTCGTTGCGGGCATTGCGTAAATCTTCCAGCTGCCGTCTGACTGAACGGCGGTCATCAGATAAAACAGGGCCTGAAAACGGTGTGGTTACGTTAATTACTTCTGAGCGGAGGATTTCAGTGTTAAAGCGGTGGCGAATTCGCCAGTTATCGTTAAATGCATGGCTCCAATTGAGGCCCACAACCATATCATCGTATTTCGCCCGGTTAAAAGGCTCACCGAAATATCTACTGCGCGGCACATCCAGAGGTCTATTGCCATCTGCCGGGATACCATAGTCCGGTGTATTCTTACCTTGTAAATAATCGAACTCCAGATTGATTTGTGTGCGTGGACTAATATCCCAACGCAATACGGGCGCAATAAAAATACGTTCACCCTGTACAAAATCACGAAATGAACCGGCATTCTCGTGTGCAAGATTAAAGCGATAACTGAAACCAGCACCAAGCGGGGCTGTTGAATCCAGCGTTGTGCGATAAAAATCGAAGGAGCCAAACTGCTGCTCGATTTTATGCAAAGGGGTTGATAGCGGTTTCTTGGTAACCATGTTGATGATGCCGCCTGGCTCAGCCTGTCCATACAATATGGAGCCCGGCCCTTTAAGCACCTCAACCCGTTCAATATTAGCCATATCCCGGCGCCCATTGGAATTTTGATCTTCAAAACGGAAGCCATCCCGAAATGGAAACACTTGAAAGCCGCGCAAAGTTATTCCATCAGCAAGTCCGGCATTAGAGACCTCTTGATTAATGCCACTGACATTCTGCAGCGCCTGATCCAAGCGTATCACCTGCTGATCACGTAACACTTGTCCAGGCACAACCTTAACCGAAAAAGGCGTCTCCATAATCGGTGTATCTGTTTTGGTAGCCGTGCCGATATTTGGTAGGGCATAAGAAGACCCTTCGGGATCGGGCCGCCCCTTTATGATGATGGGTTCCAGAACTGTCTGTTCACGCTGTACAACATCGGACGAGTTGATTTTATGATCGCCCGAGTGCGAACCGGCAACCTGATCTGCGTTTGTCAGCCCACAACCGACTATATTCACAATTAAAAAAGCAGCCCTAAAAATTAGTCCATGCATAGTGACCATAGTAGTAGGAAGGTACCATTTTTTCACTTGGATTATGGCTGGCTGCAAAGGGCAACACAGATTCCAGGGCTATATGTTATTGATGAAATATTTATTGAAACTACAACACTTGATTATGCGGTAGCGATACAGTAAAAATACTTCCTTGCTGAGGCGTACTGTTGACGCTGATGTCGCCACCATGAGCGTGTATAAACGCCAGTGCCAGATTCAACCCTAAGCCGTTGCCATGCTCTGTGCGGCTCCGATCACAACGATAAAAGCGCTCAAAAATACGACCGATTTCTTCAGTCGACATGCCAATACCGGTATCTTTAATTGACAGCTTAATCTGTTTACTCTCGTCACTTAATCTAAGTGCAATTCTGCCTCCCGTAGCGGTATACTTTAAAGCATTGTCTAAAAGACAAGCAAGCGCACGTTGCAGTCTTTGCAGATCACCTTGGGTATGGCTTTGCTTTGGCAAATCAGCGGAAAGCGTGATGGCTTTATCTTCAGCAACGGGCTGAAACAACTCAACAGCGTCATTGACAAGCTCGACAACATCAATATCCACAATCTTCAGTTTAGCAGCTCCTGATTCCGCCTCGGCAATGTCCAAAGTCGTGTTGATCATGTCAAGTAACCGGTCACATTCTTCAGTAGTTGTCGCCGCTATCGTTTCCACATCTTGCTTTGATCCACCATTAGTCAACGTTATCTCAGCGGCAGCGCGAATACGACCAAGCGGGCTTCTCAAATCATGCGCCAGATTATCAGTCATCTCGCGCATGCCGATAATCAGCGACTGTATGCGGTCAAGCATGGCGTTGAACGCATGTGCTAAATTATCCAGCTCATCACCGTGAGACTTAACGGATACGCGCTTTTCAAGCGCATCACCTGTAATCGCACTGGCTGCACGGGTGATTTCTTGCACGCCACGCAACGCTCTTTTTGCCATAAACCAGCCGATTGGGCCACCGAGTAAGAAGACAGCAGTGCACATCATCAGGAAACCTTGCAATAAGGTGCCCATAAAATCCGCATTCTCTTCTAAGGATTCTCCCATTTCCAATACGATATCCGGCCCGATAAGTGCATAGATGCTGCGCACAGCGTATTCGTGTTGCGGTAATTTGATTGTTGCTAACAAAGGTTCATTGACGCTGCGCAATTGTGCAAGGATCTCCGTTGGCACTGTTAACCCTGACCACGCAGAAAGGTCAGATGTTGCCAGCAAGTCGCCATTGGCTGTCCATAAACGAAAAAAAGTTTGTTCTGCTTCTCTGCCTTGCGTCTCTAATATCATCTCGCTTTTAACGCGCTCGAGACCGCCGACGTGCATAAAAGCAGCAAATTCACCCATATCCTCTGCAAGGTCTTCGTCAGTTTTTTCATGTAGCGCAGCAGCAACCAGAAAATAGGTGACTATGAAAGCAATAATAGAAAAAACAAAAAATATCGCGGCGTACCATGCGGTTAGCCGCAATGCGAGAGAACGCCTGAATTTATTCGTTATCTTTGAGAACATAACCAAACCCACGTACAGTATGGATTAAATGTGTATCAAAACCTTTGTCGACTTTATCACGCAAACGGCTGATACGAGACTCGACTACATTGGTTCCCGGATCAAAATTGTAATCCCAGACATGTTCCATGATCATCGTTTTAGAAACAACGCGGCCCGCATTACGCGCAAGAAACTCAAGCAGGCAAAATTCACGTGGTTGTAGTGTGATTTTTTGTCCCGAGCGGGTGACAATATGCTTGAGTAAATCGATAGACAAATCACCGACTTTGATGCCGGTAGGTTCCGGTGTATCACTTGCACGTCTAATCAAAGCTTGAATACGAGCCAATAACTCTGAAAAAGCAAATGGCTTGGTGAGATAATCATCACCGCCCGCATGCAACCCTTCAACTCTTTCATCAATCGAACGTTTGGCACTGAGAATAATGACCGGCAACTTGATATGCCGTTGTCGCAACTGCTCAATAATTGACAGTCCATCCAACCCAGGCAACATAATATCTATCAGCGCTGCATCATACGAGGATGTCAGCGCCATCTGTAGCCCGGCATTACCGTTACAGGTATGCTCAATGACAAAACCTGCTTCTTTTAATCCCTTGCTGATAAAAGTTGCGATCTTTAGATCATCTTCAACTAATAATAAACGCATAGAATGTTTCTGGATCTTTGAACAAATACCCAGACATTATCCATTAATAGTTGCAATTTTGGTGCTACATTGCCAAATGGTCATATTTCTGTCTCGCGTCAACTATCTTGTCCGGTTTGACGACAATTAAGTTGTCCGGTTGAATGGCTGAGAATTATTTTTTCAAATGTTGTTTTTCCGATAACTTTCTCCTTCGATTTCTAAGATGTGTGCATGATGGATAACGCGGTCAATGGCAGCAACAGTCATCATGGAATCGGGGAAGATTTGATCCCACTGGCTGAAGGGTTGATTGGATGTGATAATCAAACTGCCACTTTCATAGCGATGCGCAATGAATTCAAACAACACCTGCGTTTCGCCATCACTCTTCTTAACGTATCCGATATCGTCAATGATCAGCACACGGTACTTATCCATACGCGTCATATAGGTCATTAAGTCGAGATTCTTTTTTGCCACCAGGAGTTGTTGTGCCAGATCAGTAGCAGTCAACCATTTAACACGTACACCTTTGTTGATGAGTTGGTAACCTAGAGCACAGGCAACATGAGACTTGCCGACACCGGATGGGCCAAACAATAAAACATTATCAGCCTGCAATGCCCATTGGTTGTCAATCAGCGTTGAAATTTTGCCAGTTTTTTCCAGAAAACAGCGCCCAGATTTACCAGTATAATTTTTATATTGTTGTTTTAAATAATTAATTCATTGAAGGGCAGGAGCTGACACTAGAAAATATTAGAAGCTGATTAACAGAAACTGAATTCAGAGTCTGTTTCTGGCCCAGACTGTGTGAAAACTCAAAATCTGTTTTTAGTGGCTAATCCTGCAACCATAGTAATGCTTAAAAACGATATAAGCGGTTAGAGCCAGCTGTCATTATTATTATGCGGCGATGCATTTTTTGAAAACATCGCCATTGACACTTTTATTATTTTCTTCTATAAAAAAGATAAGTCAATAAAAACATGACAGATCCCAGTAGAATAAAAAAGAGTGAGAACTCAGGACTTATCTCTGTATATCCATCATATTTTAAAATCGTTTTGCCGTTAACAAGTCCAATAATACCCGTCATAATCATAAATAAAGAGGCGATGTACCAAGAGGTTTGACGTTTCATTTGTTCCTGTTTTTTTAGATTTTATTTTTTTAAGCTCTTGAATATTTTAATTGATAATACATTTTAATGCCATATAAACAGATCGATTGGGTCAGTCTCGATTGAAATAAAAACAAACTTATAACCATGATTTCAGAATTTACAAATGATGGCTTTGGGTCGTAAGCAGGCAGTTGGATTGTATGTAATGCTAATTCGCCTCATAGCGCCCATTATTATTGATACAAGTTTCTTCAATAAACGCTGGTTCCCAGTCTGCTTTATTGGCAACATTGCGATAATAGTGTTTATCAAAAATAATGTCGTCGGGGTCTCGGTATCTCAGGCATTGTCCGATACGATCTTCAGCAGGGCATAGCGCGTCTGTGGTGCAGTGTTTTGTGATTAATTGCCTGTCGGCGGCAGATAATGTGCTTAAACGATATTCTTCACACATGCCCTGTTTTTCAATTCGGTCACACATGGCCATTCCTCTTGCGTTGTCAGGAGTTTGGCTATAGGTAATGCCGATTAATCCAGTTAAAAGAAATGCTGTAGCCAGTAGTAATATAAAAGTTTTTTTCAACGAAGCCTCCTTGTTTTATTTTTTTCTATATATTTGATGATATTTAGCATTATAGTTGGCTTAAAGATTGCTAATCAACAAAGTAAAGTAAATGAACGCTAATTTTAAAGGTTGCCCATGTGGTTCAGGGCGAGACTATGTGTGTTGTTGTGGCCGCTATATCGATGCGGGTGATGTGCCACAGTATCCGGAACAATTGATGCGTTCACGTTATACGGCTTATGTATTGTGTCATAGCGATTATTTGTTGCAGACGTGGCACGCGGATAACAGGCCAGTGCAGTTAGATTTGGAGCAGGGATTAAACTGGTTAGGTCTGGAAATCGTTGATTGTCAGGGTGGTAGTGAAGCGGGTGAGAATGAGGGCTTTGTTGAGTTTATAGTCCGTTTTGAAAGCAATGGCAGGGCGAGTGCTTTGCATGAACGCAGCCAGTTTATACGTGAACATGATCGATGGTATTATGCTGATGGTGATATCTTTCCGCAACCTGTAGTTGAGAAAACGTCTCGTAATGCGTTGTGTCCTTGTGGTAGTGGGAAGAAGTTTAAGCGCTGTTGCGGATAAATTTTAGGGTACCTCTAATAATCCAGATTTCATCCCAACTGCTGCGTTGCGGAGAAAATTTCTTGCTGTCATACCAACCATATGCTGTGCTACAAAATTTTTCCGCGCCTTGCATTTGGGCGAACTCTGGATTTTTAGAGGCACCCTTTATTGTGACAGCTCCCGGAGCGTTTGTAGCAGTTGATGCATATCATCGGGTAATGGAGCTTCCCATTGCATGATTTGTTTGCTTTGTGGATGGGTCAGGGCCAGTTTTTGTGCGTGCAGTGCTTGTCGCGTGAAACGGATTAATAACTGACCGACTGTCGGCTGTGTTTTCTTTGGTTTGCCGCCATACACGGGATCACCAACCAAAGGGTGGCCGATGTTTTGCATATGCACTCGGATTTGGTGCGTGCGCCCTGTTTCGAGACTGCATTGCAGCAGGGTGCAGCCTTCAAAGGTTTCGATAGGTTGGTAATGCGTGCGTGCAGGTTTGCCTTTAACGGTGACGGCCATTTTGGTGCGCTGTACGGGATGACGGCCTATGGCGGCATCTACAGCGCCACTGAATTCTACCTCGCCGAGCACCAAAGCCATGTAATCACGTTTAACGGTGTGGTGTTGCAATTGGCGCACTAAGCTGGTTTGCGCTTCTATGGTTTTTGCCACCACTAATAAACCACTGGTTTCTTTGTCCAGACGGTGCACAATGCCGACACGCGGAATATTTGATAACTGCGGGGCGTGATGTAACAGTGCGTTTAGCATGGTGCCATGCCAATTGCCATTACCTGGATGAACAACCAGACCTGCTGGTTTATTGATGACGATAATTGTGTCATCCTCAAAGATAATATCCAGTTCGATATCTTCAGCACTATGCGTTGATTCTGTGACGGTTTCATGCGGGGTGATCTGGATGCGTTCATTGCCCCAAACTTTTTGTTTTACCGTTGTTGTCTGGCCATCAAGCAGAACCCGCTGTTCTGTTATCCAAGTCTGTAAACGCCCACGTGACCAGTTTGGCAGCAGTTTTGCCAGCGCTTGATCAAGCCGTAAACCAGCGCAATCAACGGGGATGATTAAATCAATGATTGATTCACTTGTTTCGTTGCATAGTTGTGAGGGTGGCTTTACGCTATAATTATCAGGTAGGTTTTGATCTTTTGTGGAATTCATTATGTTGCGTTGTTTAACGTTAGTTTTAGTGTTGTTACTATCAGCTTGTGGTGCGTTCTCAGATAAGAAAGAGGACGACCAAAACTGGTCTGCCGGTAAGTTCTATTCTGAAGCAAGAGACAAGCTAAACGAGGGGAATTATACCGCGGCTATTCAACTATTTTCTTCTCTTGAGGCACGTTATCCCTATGGTCGTTTTGCTCAGCAGGCGCAGCTTGAAACAGCCTACGCTTATTATAAAGACCAGGAACCGGCCTCAGCAATTGCCGCAGCCGAGCGTTTTATAAGCTTGCACCCAAATCACCCAAATGTAGATTACGCATATTATATCAGAGGGTTGTCAGATTTTAATGATGACTGGGGCATCATGAATTTTATGATGAAGGGTTTTCTTAAACAGGACATGAGTGAGCGCGATTCCAAAGCGTCCCGCGAATCATTTGAGAATTTCAGGGCTTTGGTTGCACGCTTTCCTGACAGCAAATATGCGCCCGATTCACGCCAACGTATGGCGCATTTGTTAAATGTCGTCGCCATGAATGAAGTGCATGTGGCGCGTTACTATATGAAACGGAAAGCTTATATTGCTGCCGCCAATCGGGCGCAGCATGCGGTCAAAGAATATCCCCTTACACCGTCAACGGAGGAAGCGCTGTATATCATGATGAGAGCTTATGAAGAGCTTGAAATGTATGATCTGCGTGATGATGCCAAGCGCGTTCTGGTAAGAAACTTTCCTCACAGTGAATTTCTAAATGATACGGTGGAAACTGATACCAAGTCATGGTGGCAACTCTGGTAAGGGTAAATATCACTAGTCTTGTAAGTGAACCGCGAGTACATCACATTCCGCATGGTATAAAACGCCCTTGGCTGTTGAGCCCATCAAAACAGCAAGTCCATGGCGGCCATGTGAGCCAACAACAATCAAATCAATGTTTTCGTCAGATGCAAGCTGGGTGATTTCGTGCTGCGGTTCTCCCCATACTAATCTGCGCCGCGCCGCATCAATATTGAGTTGATCGCAGATTTGCTTAAATTTGTCTTTTTCAATTTCCAACAATTCATTGGTGAGATCTGTGGTGTCGAGAGGGATCACCATGCCATACGGTGTGTCCGGCATTGGAATATTGTCCAGTACATGAATAACGCTTAATTGCGCATTAAATTGTTCCACCAGTTGTTTTGCTTTCAGAGCAACTTCCATGCCGTAATCTGAGAAGTCAATTGCGACCAGTATATTTTGATATTGATTCATAATCTTTTCCTTAAATTCTAATCCTCACCCTGCGTGCTGTTTGCGGAATGGTGCGCCACTCTCTCAGCCAAGCGGGAAAAAGGCATACTTTGTATCCATACGGATCCGGTTCCAGTGAGCGTGGCCAGAAACAGTCCTTCGCCGCCAAACAACATACTTTTTAGTCCGCCACTCATTGCAATGCTGTAATCAATATCGCCGCTAAAACCAACCAGACAGCCGGTGTCCAGACGCAGTGTAGTGTCATTGAGTGTTTTTTTGATAACCGTTCCGCCAGCGTGCATAAACGCCATGCCATCGCCTCTTAAACGTTGCAGAATGAAGCCTTCTCCACCAAAAAAACCGGCCCCCAGCTTTTTGTGAAATGCAATATCGACTTGTGTGCCGAGTGCAGCCGCTAAAAAAGCATCTTTCTGGCAAATAACCTCTTCGCCCAAATCAGCTAAATTCAACGCAATCACAGAGCCAGGATAGGGTGCTGCAAATGCGACATGGCGTTTTTGCTTGCCTTCATTCGTAAAATGCGTGAGAAAAACGGATTCGCCGGTCAGCATACGTTTGCCAAGGCCAAATAATTTTCCCATCACGCCGCTATCTGAGCCATCGCCCATTTTTGTTTCAAAGCAAATGTCCTGTTCGAGATAGGTCATGGCGCCTGCTTCAGCGATAACAGCTTCATCTGCATCCAACGCGATTTCAACCATTTGAATATCATGACCAATAATTTTGTAATCGACTTTATGACAGCGCATGTTTTTATCCTCGTGTAGTGATAATCCTGCACAACAGTATAACTATAGCATCTCAAATCGGCGCTTCTCTAAAATCTTTCTTTGCGCACATACTGAGACAGGAAATCAGCAATACGTTGTTCATATGCTTTACCTGCATAAGTATGCATATTAAAGTGCCCGGCACCGGAAATTATCCATAAATCTTTAGGTTCTCTGGCAGCCGCAAATAAGCGTTCAGTTTCCGGTAACGTGGTATGCGCATCACTGGTACCGGATATGAGTAGTAATGGTGAATTAATGTCGTTGATTCGATTGATAGGACTTAACTCGTCGACTGGTGTATCCAGATAGAAAGACAGTTGGGATAGTAACAGTGGCAAAAGTACTGTACCATTTTTACCAAAATGGAGCTTCAGGCGGTTTTCGACAGCTTCTTCGATGGTTGGGTGTAATGATTCCAGAATGATCGCGTCGAGATTTAAACGCTGTTTTGTCAATACAATGGCTGCAGCACCCAGTGAAACACCAATAGCGCCAATGGGTTGATTGGGAAATGTTGTGCGCAGAAAGGCAACGGCGGCTTCTATACTTTCAGATTCACGCAGCCCAAAAGTGATACGTTTTCCGGCGGTTTCACCATGTGCATACAAGTCAATTAACAGCACACTATAGCCTTGGTTATTCAGAAACCTGGCCCGGCTCAACATTTCAAGGCGATTGCTGCGCATTGAGTGTGCCAATAAAACGACACCACCATTACGTTCTCCATACGCCAGCCAGCCATGTATATCAGACCCGTTTGCGGCGGTAATTTGTACGGCTTCAACGGGGAAATCAGTTGACAGTGTACCCACAGCACTAGGTGCAGGGCCTGTTACTAGGGCGCCTATGGCAAAGGCGCAGACGATGATCACTAACGTGAAAGCAAGAAATTGAATGAGTAAGCGGCGAGGCATGATTGCGATAAATTATTTTAATTTTTGGTAATAAAGATGTTTTGTTGATAACTATATTTGATCAATAAAGAATAAATGTGATGTAATATCATAATGCGAAAAATAAACGCTGTGTTGTTTGTCTATTAGGTTTTTCCATATCAAGAATTAAGAATAATGGAGAAGCACCGATTTATGTCAGCATAAAAATTTCTGGATTGAATTTTTTTGGGAGGTTATCGGGTGGAAAAACTGAGTCGAATTCTATATGTTGAAGATGAGCCGGATATCCAGATGGTTGCACAGCTTGCTCTTGAGACAATGGGTGGGTTTACCATTGAAGCTTGTAATTCCGGCGGTGAAGCATTACAAAAAGCTAGGACATTTGCGCCGCAGCTTATTTTGCTGGATGTAATGATGCCAAGTATGGATGGCCCCACAACACTCAAACAACTTCAAGCGCTGCCTCAGACAGCGTCAACTCCTGCAATATTTATGACTGCGAAAGTACAACCGGAAGAAGTTGAACATTATAAATCCTTAGGCGCGATTAATGTTATCGCCAAACCATTTGATCCTATGACATTAGCTGCACAAATCGAAGAAAGTTGGGAGCGTTATCATGATTAATTCAACCGCTGAGTTTCAAGAAAAGATGCGCCTGCTGGCGGTTTCATTTGCAGAAAAACTACCGGAAAAAGTTGCAGAGATTGACGTATCTTGGAAGCAACTCCAGGGTGAATGGGAGACGCCGACGTTACAGACATTACATCGGTTGGTTCATGGTTTGACGGGTTCTGGTAAAACATTTGGTTTTCCGAATCTGAGCATCGTGGCGCGTGCATTGGAGCAAACATTAAAGGGTTTGTTGCAAGAGAGTTTGATTGCAGATGAGCAACAAAAAACTGAAATACAACAATATATCCTTGAATTGCAGACCATCGCAAACGATGCCAATCAAGAATTTAATCCTAAAACCATTGAGGTTCCAAGTAAAGATAGTCTATATAACTTACAGGCACATATTTCCAAGAAGATTTTTGTGGTCGATGATGATGTTGAAGCCGCCGATGAGCTTGTTTTACAACTGAGTTACTATGGTTATGATGTGGAAGCTTTTCATCAGTTGGGAGAGTTTCGCAAAGCGATTGAGAAATTACCCAATGCCATTGTTCTGATGCATGTTGAATTTCCTGAAGATAATATGGCCGGAATTAAGGCTATGGGTGAAATTCAGAAAAATAGAGAATGGCCGATACAGGTTATTTTTATTTCGGCGCATGACGATTTGGATCTTAGACTGGGTGCTGTTTGTGCAGGCAGTATTGCTTATCTCACAAAGCCAATTAATTCCTCCGAATTAATTGATCAACTGGATGCGTTAACGTCGCCACAGGAGCAGGAATCATTTCGTGTGCTGATTGTCGACGATAGCCAGACGGTGCTGAGCTACCATGAGGCGATACTGGAACAGGCGGGTATGACCGTTAAAACTGTTCTCGACCCCATGGAAGTGATGGAAGTATTGCTTGAATTTGCGCCGGATATTGTGTTGATGGATGTCTATATGCCCGGTTGTAGCGGCATAGAACTAGCAAAAGTGATTCGTCAATTGGGCAGCTTTGTGAGTATTCCGATTGTTTATCTTTCTTCTGAAAGTGATTTTAATACGCAGTTAGAAGCCATGAGTCTGGCGGGTGATGATTTCCTGGTCAAACCCATCGCACCCCACCAACTGGTGTCAGCAGTAACCTTGCGTGTGCGTCGTGCGAATTTGTTGCGTTCTTTTATGGTGTGTGATGGCTTGACCGGTTTATACAATCATTCTGCAATTAAGGAGCAGTTGGGGCGTGAAATAGTACGGGCTGCGAGATTAAGTACGCCGTTATCATTTGCTATGCTGGATATAGATTTCTTTAAGAAGGTTAATGATACTTACGGCCACTCCGCTGGTGATCGGGTTATTAAAAGTCTGTCGAGATTGCTAAAACAACGTTTACGTGGGACAGACATAGTCGGGCGTTATGGCGGGGAGGAATTTGCCATCATTATGACCGATACAGATGCGCCTGCGGCATCTCGGGTACTGGATGAAATACGTAATGTTTTTTCGCGTTTATTCCATGTCAGTGAAGATAAAGAATTCTCAGTTACTTTTAGCTGTGGTGTTGCTGATCGTGCCCATTTTCCAGATGCGAAAAGTATTAGCGAAGCTGCGGATAAGGCACTGTATCAGGCTAAAAAGAAAGGCCGCAATCAGGTGGTCATCATAGATTCTGATTAAGAAATCAAGGCGCCGTCTTTAATAAGTTTAGGGCGCTTCTAAAAATCTGGATTTTAAGAGGTGCCCTTTATTTCTTGGTGCGGTCAGTGGCTCGTGTGCGATGTTTTCGCGGTGGCAGCATTCTTAATGTGGTTGAAAAATTTTCCTTGCAAAAGTCAGCGCGTGCTTGAGGGTCAGGTGTAAGATTGCTGAGCGCCTCGATAACAGCAACGCGTGGCAATAAACCAGCGCAATTGGCCACTTGAATAGCAAGTCCTGGGCGTGCGTTGAGTTCAATAATCATTGGCCCTTGATCTCTGTCCAGGACAATATCAACGCCCAGATAACCGAGTCCGGTCATCTCATAGCAGGCAGCAGCCAGGGGTAATAATTTATCCCAATGCGGAATAGTTAGTTCAGAAAATATTTTTCTTGTGTCTGGATGCCGTGACACTGGGTTGCCAAATTGAACAGCGTGTAAGGCGGCGCCAGTTCCAATATCAATGCCAACACCCACTGCACCCTGGTGAAGATTGGCTTTGCCATCTGATGTGTGTGTGGTGAGTCTCAGCATAGCCATGATGGGATAGCCTTTTAGCACAATAATACGCAGATCAGGGATGCCTTCATAACTGTAATCCGAGAAGACCGGATCAAGTTGAATGAGTGATTCAATCATGACTGCATCTGGTTTTCCACCTAAGCTATGTAAACCACTTAGAATATTCGACACATGTCGTTCAATATTATGTAATCGCAGCGCAGCGCCACTGGGTTTGTAGTAGAAGTTGTGGTCATGCTCGGAAATGACCAGAATGCCTTTGCCGCCACTGCCTGCTACGGGTTTGATGACAAATTGCTCATGTGGTTCGAGCATTTCCTTGAGTTGTTTGACATCATGCTGAAAACGTAAGGTGCCAAGTAGTTGTGGCACATTGATGCCTGCTTCCTGTGCCAACAGTTTTGTTTTTAGTTTGTCATCAACAAGCGGATATAAGTGACGTGGATTATATTTAGAGACCAAACCAAAATTTCTTTGGTTCATGCCAATGATGCCAAAGCTTCTTAGCTTCTTAACGCTTGCCAGTATCATTGCGTCGTTCCAATGAATGAAAACGATATAACTCAGATAAGCGATAGCCTGTGTATTGGCCAAGAATAAGAATAAGCGCTAAATTAACCAGCATTAATTCTGGGAAATTAAAGGTGAGATATTCTACAATTCGGTTGGTCATAAACAGATAAGCAATGACAGCTGTCAACAAGCTGCCGGCACCCTGGATGAGCACCTCTCTTGGGCCATCTTCTTCCCATAGTACAGACATGCGCTCGATGGTCCACGCCAGGATAATCATAGGGAAGAAGGTCACAACCATTGCCTGACTTAGTCCCAGTTTATGACTGATAATGCTAATGCTGGCCATAATGGCAATAACCACAATAATTACCGCCGAGATGCGCGCAACAAATAGCAAATTGAGTCGGGAAAGATACGATCGAATAAATAGGCCGGTGCTCACCACAGTCAGGAACATAATGATGCCGGTGATCAGCGTTGTTTGAATCAGTGCCAATGCAATCAAAATAGGCATGAATGTACCAGACGTTCGGATGCCCACGATGAGTCGCATAAGAACGACGATTAAAGCACCAATTGGCAGCAATAGAATCATTTTGAATGCATTTTGCTGCTCAATCGGCAAACTGTAAATAGAGAAATCTATAAGACCGGCTTGCTTGTTCATGCTGCTACGCACGACCAGGTTTCTTGTTGACTGTACATTTCTAATAATAGAAAAAGAAACCCTTGAATTGATACCGCCAACAACATCCAGTAGTGATTGGCCACCACGTTGCCACATTAAGAAATTTTCTGGCTTGCCACTATTTCCACTATCCTGATCAAATAATAACCACTGATGCCCATCATGCACTTCAATAAAATTGGTTAAAGATTGTCGCCGCCTTCCATCTTCTAAATAAAGTCCCCGCACCACGCGCGCACTGATACCTTCCATTGCCAGTAAGTTAACGATCAAGTTGGTTTTGTAATCACTGTCAGCATGGTCATTAAGCAGTAAACGTTGGTTTTGACTCGGCGAGGTCGAGTTTAATGTGTTGATTAATTCACGTGCGAAGATTTCAGCATTGGCTGATTTCGCGCGAACTTGCTCCAGCAGTGTCAAAGCAGCAGTTTTGAATACTTCATCAAACTCAGGTTGTTTCGGTGCAGGCGGTAGGTCGGACGGGGGCGAGTCAGTTACCCAATCATTTTCATACAGACTTAAGCGGTAATAGGTTGTCTGAGCGCCGCTTGCTTCTCTTTTGCTCCATTGCGCGCGTCGACCAGTTGGCAAGCTTAGTTCGCTGAATCCATAATCTGGAGAGGCAAAGTCCTCTTCCATGAACGTTAAGTAAGGTGCTCTAGGCGGTAGCGCAAAGGAAACAGTGGTCGGGTCACCTTGTGCTAGAAAATCAATTTTTGCTTCGATTGTCCAGACAAATGTTTTGTCATCCGGTAATAATGGAAACCCCAGTATCAGGTGCTTATACAGAATCAGCCCTATGCCGATACTTAGTATGAGGAGAACGACAAAATAGAGTCTGATCTTTGTCTGCATTATTCACTGTCCGGATTGAATTTAGGTACGGTATATGCTTTGCTGACATCGACTACCGCGAGATCGCGTAAAAAATTTCGTCCAATCAGGACTTGTTGTTTAAATTTAGTGCGATCGACCAACGTAAAATTAACGCGCTCATCAATGTTAGCCAATACGACGCGCATTCTCACAATCGGGCGTCTTAGGGATTTACGATTATTCACTTCCTTGATACGGACATAGCCGCGTATGCGTCGTGTCAATTCAATTTTTTCGCCAGTTGTGGGGTCAAGGATGCTAAATCTGATATAGGGTTGACCGTCGCGCTCAAATTCAACCATGTCCAGGGCGTTTAATGAAGAAGTTTGCGCGCCGGTGTCTATCCTTGCACTAAAATTTTTTCCTGACGGTTCAAGGTAAACATGTTCCAGTTCACCCAGTATCGTTCTATTGTTTCTGGGGCTTGCATTATTATTATTATTGTTATTGCTTGGCTGGGCTGAGTTTACGGTGGTTTTTTTCTGATTTCGTGCATTTGCCAGCGCTTCGGATACGGCCGCTTTATCAATACTTTGTTGCGCCTTCTCATTTTCTAAAATATTTTTTTGTTTTACTACTTCGGCAAATAAAGTAATAAGATCTGCTTCTCTGATTGAGACCGCCGCTTCATGGGCCGTGAGTTTATCTGCTCGTTTGCTTATCGCTGCGCGTTTCTTTTCCAGTTTTTCCTGTTGTGCGAGACAAGCTTCATCTGGTTGCACGTTGTCTACGGTTTTACAACTGGCAAGCATCAATAGGCCGATGACGAGAAGAAAGCTGTTACGAATCATGTTTGACAAAAGCAGGTGGTTTTTTCCCATAAAAGGTAACGTTTTTATAAATCTAAGCATTGAACATTTTACAAAGAGATAATTGGTAATGTCTCATAGGGTAACAAATATTAAAATGACGCGGTAAATTGATTGGTACTTATTTGTTACAGTTCAATCTATTTTAAATTGATGGTTAAGGTTTGACTGTTATATGAACAGATCGAGCGGTGGATTTCCTTACAGTGTGACGTAATGGTGATTTGATAACGACCTGGCGTCAGGTTCTTGGTGTCAAATACAAATTCAAAGTGCCCTTGTTGATCCGTATGTTGCGACTCATCAATAATGACTGCGTCGTCAGATTGGGAGATTTTAAAGTTGATCAAAACATTGGCAGTCGGTTGTTGGTTATATTCTGCCCAGCCATTGAAGATGGCTTTTTCTCCAAGTGCATATTCGGTTTTTGGTTTAACAAGAATTGGCTTGGATATATGTGTGGCAAATGAATTTTTAACAGCACCGCATAAAAATAAAGTCAGCAAAAATAAAAAAACAAAATTTCTTTTTATTAACATGAAAAAGCCTGTAATAAACGTATTTGAGAGAGAAAATCGAAGGGCAGTTGGTTCCCGAACTACAGAGCAGCGCCACCTTACCCGAACAAAGTATCCGTATCGTGGAAATATAACAGGTGTCGTGTGACAAAGCCAGGGAACTGCTGATTATTCATTGTTCTAAGCTTGAGGGTGCTTCTAAAAATTCAGAGTTCGTCCAAATGCAAGGCGCGGAAAAAATTTTGCAGCGCAGCATATGTTTGATATGACAGCAAGAAATTTTTTTCGCAACGCAGCAGTTGGGATGAAATCTGGATTTTTAGAGGCGCCCTTATTTCTTCGGCATATACAGATCCGTAATCGTTCCTTCTGCAATCTCTGCGGCAAACAAGACTGTTTCAGAAAGTGTAGGGTGGGGATGAATGGTTAAGCTGAGGTCTTCCATATCCGCACCCATTTCCAATGCCAAAGCAGTTTCAGCGATTAATTCGCCAGCGTTAATTCCCACGATGCCTGCGCCCAGTATGCGGCGGGTTTTTTTATTCAGTAATAATTTTGTCATGCCTTCCTCACGTGCCATGGATATAGCGCGACCACTGGCAGCCCAGGGAAAATTGGCCTTTTCATAATCAATGCCCTGTTTCTTCGCCTCGTTTTCAGTGAGACCCATCCAGGCAATTTCCGGGTCGGTATAAGCAACCGAAGGAATCGTGCGGGCATCAAAGGCTGCTTTATGTCCGGCGATAACCTCTGCCGCCAGCTTGCCTTCGTGGCTGGCTTTATGTGCCAGCATCGGTTCGCCGCCAATGTCACCAATGGCAAAAATATGCGGCAGGTTAGTGCGCAACTGTTGGTCGACAGGAATAAAACCACGCTCATTAATTTGAATGCCGATATTTTCTGCGCCGATATTGTGACCATTTGGGCGGCGCCCAACGGCCATTAAAATACGGTCATAAGTTTGAGGCTCCGGTGCATTGTCACCCTCAAAGGTTACTTTGAGGCCCGCTTTCTTGGCTTCAATGTGGGTTACCTTGGTTTTGAGGTAGATTGCCGCGTATTGTTTGCCAATACGACGATGCAAAGGCTTGACCAGGTCAGCATCAGCACCCGGGATTAACTGGTCCATCAATTCCACCACGCTAATTTTGCAGCCCAGCGCAGCATACTCCGTGGCCATTTCCAGGCCAATAATGCCGCCACCGATAATGAGCATATGCTTGGGAATTCTTTCCAGTTCAAGTGCCCCGGTCGAATCAATCAAACGCGGGTCATCGTAAGGAAAGCCCGGAATACGGGTAACAATGGAACCGGCAGCAATAATGCAATGTTCAAACGAGACGGTTTTCAGGCCATCAGCGGTTTCAACCTGAAGCATATGTGGCGTGCTGAATTTACCTGTGCCATGGATGACATCCACCTTACGTTGTTTGGCAAGTGCTTTGAGACCCTTGGTCAGTTTATTGATTACCGATTCTTTCCAGCTTCGTAGCTTATCAAGATCTATTTTGGGTTTGCTAAAAACAATGCCGTGCTGCTCAGCTGCGCTAGCTTCAGTGATGACCTTGGCCGTATGTAATAACGCTTTGGAAGGAATGCAGCCAACATTCAGACATACGCCGCCCAGTGTGGCGTGACGTTCAATCAGTACAACTTTCTTACCCAAATCAGCGGCACGAAATGCAGCCGTGTAACCGCCAGGCCCGGCGCCGAGCACGACGACATCGGCATGAATATCGCCTTGAGGGATCGATTGAGTGGGTGCAGTATCCGGTTGTGGGCTCGGTGTGGTGGTTGCAGTTTCGTTGTTTGCAGTTGGTGCCGGTGTTTTATCAGGACTGGCCTCGTCTGTTAGTTCATCAGTCACCGTCAACGTTAGTATCAGTGTGTCTTGTGAAACTTTATCGCCCACCTTGACTTTTAGTTGCTGCACAATACCCGCTTGCGGTGAGGGTATTTCCATCGTTGCTTTATCGGTTTCCAGTGAGATGAGCGCGGTTTCCTGTTCGACAACGTCACCGGGTGCGACCAGCACCTCAATGACGGGCACATCCTGGAAATCACCGATATCAGGGATTTTTATTTCAACGACTTTGCTCATAACTACCTTTGTATGGGTGAATCACGCTGTTCTACGCTATAGTTGCTACTGTCTTATTTGCCCATCACCGAACACAACATATTTCTGGCTGGTTAATCCTTCCAGACCAACGGGGCCGCGCGCATGGATTTTATCTGTGGAAATGCCAATTTCAGCACCCAGGCCATATTCAAAACCATCCGCAAAACGGGTTGATGTATTGACCATTACCGAGCTTGAATCCACCTCACGCATAAAACGGCGTGCACGCGTGTAATTCTCTGTGACGATGGCATCCGTGTGCTGTGAACTATAGTAGCTAATGTGATCAATGGCCTGATCGAGATTTTCAACAATACGAATGCTCAAAATGGGCGCCAGATATTCTGCAAACCAGTCTTCTTCAGTGGCTGCATTCATTTGCGTGACCAATGCACAGGCAGCGGCATCGCCACGTAATTCAACGCCTTTGTCGAGATAAATTTTGCTGAGCGCAGGCAATATTTCATTCGCGATACCAGCATGGATCAATAATGTTTCCATGGTATTGCAAGTCCCATAACGCTGGGTTTTGGCGTTATCTGCAATGCGGATTGCCTTGTCGAGATCTGCCTGATCATCAATGTAAACATGACACACGCCATCCAAGTGCTTGATAACCGGAACACGCGCTTCATTGGAAATACGTTCAATCAAACCCTTGCCACCACGCGGCACAATCACATCAACAAAGTCCTGCATGGTAATGAGTTCGCCCACTGCGGCACGGTCAGTGGTTTCTATAACCTGCACTGCGGTTTCGGGTAAGCCGGCAACATGCAGGCCTTCTCTGACACAAGCAGCAATGGCTTGATTACTGTGAATGGCTTCTGAACCACCCCGTAAAATAGCTGCATTGCCCGCTTTAAGACATAAACCGGCGGCATCTGCAGTCACATTGGGACGTGCTTCATAAATGATACCGATTACTCCCAGTGGCACACGCATTTTGCCAACTTGTATGCCGGAAGGGCGATAATCCAGTCCGCTAATCGCACCCACCGGATCAGCCAGTGCGGCAATTTGTAACAACCCTTCCGCCATATTGGCAACGCCTTTGGCAGACAATGTTAAACGATCAACCAAAGCCGCTTCCAGCTCTTTGGCGTGTGCATTCTCCAGATCCTTTGCATTGGCAGCCAAAAGCTTTTGTTCATCCCGCACAATGGCATCCGCCATGGCAATGAGTGCCTGGTTTTTAAGCGCCGTGTCAGCCTTGGCAACAATGCGAGATGCCGCACGGGCCTGCTGGCCGACGGACTGCATATAACTTTTAAGTTCTGTGTTATTCATAAATGATTTTAGCGATCAACAAATTTTCTGGAATTATCCTAGAATCCTCAGTTGGATGGTGTTTAGAGTGCATTGTTGTTTGTTTTTAGCAAGGCGCAGTGAGGCGTAATAACTAGTTATTACAACGAATTGCAACGCAGAAAAAGATAAAGAACGGTGTGCTATAAGCATCATAGCGTGGTTCATCTTTAGGATTATAGTACATGTTGATGCCGTTGCCTTGTCAGAAAAATTAATGTGTGCGATTACTTGCAGGATCTAGGTTTAAATCTAACACTCTCGGTTGAATGGTTTTTAGAAGCGCCCTGTAGACAAAACTCGGTGAGATTCCCGTGTTATTTCAAACTACAGCTCTACATAAGTACACGATCATAAATTTTTTAACAAAACTTGCTGATTATTACAGGGCTATGCCATTGGAAATATTAATAACTTTTGGACGACTATGTGCTACATAAGCAACTTACTTAATCCGTCATTCCCGCATGTTCTTAGCGGGAATCCATTGCCAGTCTGGATTCCCGCCAGAAGCACGCGGGAATGACGAAACTTGTTACATTAAGCGTGTTAAGTAACTTCTGAACGACTACTTAGTTGTAGTTGGAATATTAGACCTGGCACCTCCTCCTGCTATTTTTAAAACACAGAGACCACAGAGAAAAACAAGCCCCCGGAGTACTTCAATTATTATCCTTGTTCCCACGCTCCTGCGTGGGAACAAGAAAGCAAGAAAATCTGGATTTTTAGAGGCACCCTTGGGTTTGTTCTGAAAGTTAACGAGTCGGCAGTGACATTGCCTATAATGCGAATACTAATGATTCATATGGGAAAAGAATCGTGGCGGATAAAACACAGGATATTCATGCAGATCATGGTGGCGTGAGCGTTGGAGAGAATAACGGATCAATCACTGTCAACAATCAATCTCTTATCCAGCAAGGCCTGACTGATGAGGCTATTCAGGAACGAGAAACCCACTATCTGAGGCGGGTGGTCGAAGATTGTGGTGGGCTGGAATGGTTGGCTTTGATGAATCTGGAAGAAGGCGACGGCAGTATGCGGCTGGATGCAGTGTATACCGCATTACTCACCGAAACGCGCCATGAGCAGGAAATAACCGACGCCGGGAATAGGGAGCGCGCAACGGAAGACCCGGTCAGGCAGGGGCGTTTATCTGCGGTAGAGCTGTTGAACCGTGAACAGCGGTTGGTGTTGTTGGGTGATCCTGGTAGCGGCAAGAGTGCTTTTGTTAATTTCGTGGCACTGTGTTTAGCGGGTGAACCGCTTGCAGGAGCGGTCAATCTGCAAACATTGACGCAGCCGTTACCGGACGATAAAGGCCGACCACAAACCCGTGAAATTGAAGTCGAAGGTCAAGACGAACCCATTCAAGAGGAAGTGCTGCAGGATTGGGATAAAGGGGCACTCATTCCATTGCGGGTTATTCTGCGGGATTTCTCAGCTTCCCCCTGTTTTCCAAAAGCGTCCGACAAGCCAGAGACAAAGCATTTGTTGGAATTCTTGCAACTGGATTTAAAGAATAAAGGTTGTGAGGAATATTACCAGGTGTTGGAAGATCGCCTGCGAGCAGGTCGGGTGTTGGTGATGCTGGACGGATTGGACGAAGTCGCGCAGGCGGGGGACAGACGCAAACACCTGGTGGCCGGTATAAATGAGTTTGTTAAAAGCTTTGGTGACTGCCGGTTTCTGGTGACCTGTCGTCCTTATGCCTACCGCAACCGTGAATGGCAGCTGTCCCAATTCGCTTCCAGTGAACTGGCGGTATTTGGACGAGGACAGATAATTCGTTTTGTTGAACGCTGGTATGCGCGATTACCAACATCAGACAGACACGCGACCATCAAAAGCGGGCAAGATCTGCAACAAGCTGTGTTGAGCCGTCCCGATTTGCGGGATTTAGCCAAGCGTCCTTTATTGTTGAGTTTGATTGCTTATTTACATGCGTATCGTCATGAATTGCCAGGGCACCGCGCTGATTTGTATGAGCGCCTGTTGGGATTGCTGGTGGATAAATGGGAGAAAGCCCGTTTTAATGTGGCCGATGGTGATGCAGATAAAGCGAAGCAATTGGCGCAGGCCAGTCTGGCGGAATTTCTGCAAATTGGTCAGGATGCGATTCGCAAAGTTTTGGAGCGGCTAGCTTTTCGGGCGCATCACTTGCAGGACGAAAAACAAGATACTGCCGATATTGCGGCCAAAGACCTGAATCATGAATTGTTGTGTGAGGCCAAGCGAAAGAACCAAGACGTGAAGGTTTGGGAGTTATCGGAATATCTGCGCGATCGGGTTGGTATTCTGTATCAACGTGGCGGCAGTAATGAAACGGATGCCATTTATACCTTCCCGCATCGTAGTTTTCAGGAATATCTAGCTGCGGCCTATTTACGGCGAGAAGAAAACGCATTGTTTGAACCGTTTGTCGGCATGGTTGACGAGTTGGAAGAGGGCACCTGGCAGGAATTGGCCGCACAATTGGGGCGTACAGACCCGGATCGTTGGCGGGAAGTAGTGGTATTAGCTGGCGGCATTAATGCGCGGTCTGATCCTGGCCCGGTGTGGAATTTGCTGAAAGCACTGGCTGATCGAAAAGACGCGGCAGAGCTGACTGAGCCTGAAGCCTGGGGGTTACGCCTGGCGAGTGAAATTTTAGCGGAAAGCGTGGCGTTGGACGGCCTGAACCCTCGGCAGCAAAAAATCTTCAACACCATTCAGAGCGCCATGCCGGAGGTTTTAGCGACACCGTATTTGGTCGCCAAAGAACGCGTTGTTGTAGGGCGCTATCTGAACAAAATCGGCGACCCTCGTGCTGCATTAACCGATGTGGATGCGATGCGGTTTTGCCCTGTGCCTGCTGGGTCTTTTTTCATGGGGCAAGGAGAGCATGATAGTGAGAAAGAAGCTTGGTCGGCAGAAACGCCTGCAGGTGAATATGATCTGAATTATGATTACTGGATAGCACAATACCCGGTGACGGTGGCACAGTTTAAAGCGTTTGTTGACGACAGTGGTTTTGATATTGGCAATGCTGATGCTTTAAAGACTTCTGCCAATACCCCTGTGGTGTACGTGTCTCAAAAGGATGCTTTAGTTTTTTGTGATTGGCTCACTGGGCGCTGGCGTGTCTCCTTGCCTAATGAACCGGAGTGGGAAAAAGCTGCACGCGGTGGTTTGAAAGTTCCTGGCATACCTACATTGCTAGTGCTGCCGAAGTATTTGTAGAACATGATTGCCGGACGAATGACCTGCAAATCAATGCACAACCTCAGCGGCGCTATCCGTGGGGTAATGAGATTGACGATGATTGCGTAAATCATGATATGAAGGTAGGGGAGACCTCAACACCTGGTGTCTATCCGCAGGGTATCAGCCCTTATGGCTGTCATGATCTGGCGGGGAATGTTTGGGAATGGACGCGCTCTGATCGAGGTGATTACCCGTATCCAGCCATCGATACAGCAGCGTGGAAGCAACGGGAAAGCGGAGGTTCTGCCGTTTGCGTGTTGCGCGGCGGTGCGTTCAGCAACCTTCACCGCAACGTGCGGTGCGCTGTTGGCTACGACGGCAGGCCGGACGACCGTTACAACTTCATTGGGTTTCGCGTTGTTTTGTCCCCATTACGCTGACCGATGAAATCTCTGGACGATGGGACTCTGAAATTTTTGTTAATATCATGCTGGGTGAGCCAGTGTTTTTAATCATTTTTTGTGAAGGAGAATGCCATGCCCATGATTGATATTCCGACGACGGTGAATGTGCTGGTGACCTATTTTGCGTTGGGTGAAACGGAAGCAGCAGTGGAAGTTGCTAGAAATATGGTGAATAAGATATCTTTAACTGTAGAGGGTTTTCTGAAGTTGAAAGATGATTTGCAGCAAATGCCGGAAGTCGCAGAGAAGATTAGGGCATTTCAGAAGGACCCGCAAGATAATGATTTGCAAATGCAGTTAAGTGAGATGCTGACGCAAAAGCTGGAACAGCACCCCGCATTTCAGCAAAACACGGTGCAGGTGCAAGGCGATATCAAAGCGGATAACGGGAGTGTTGCTGTAGGGATAAGTACTGGCGATATTAAAATCGATAATACTTCCAAATGATCAGTGCAGGAAATATCAAATCGGGCGGGGGTAGTGTTGCGGCTGCCTCAATCAGCGATAGCTTGATTATCATCATCAATGAAAGCGGCTCCAAATTGACCAAAAAACAGGCGCTACAGCTTGAGGCGCATTATCTGAAACGCATGATGCAAGATTGCGCTGGTTTGGAGTGGTTACGGCTGGTGCGCAAGCAGGATGAAAATACAGTCAGTCTTGGGTTGGATGCGAATTTTCAATTTTTTGCCAGGGACAAGCGAACCTATTGCATCAATTCCTGAAAACTAATAAGCATAATAATTGTAGGTTAAAATTTAACGTGCTGGTGCAATATTCAGGCCAATTGGGTAGAATAGACAATAATCACATTTGCTGCTGCAGACTATGCGCGTGGACAAATATGCGATGTTTTTCTTGAGCTTGCGAGTTATTTTAAGCGCTTATTATTTGAAAAATAGTATTGGCTCACCGTTCAGAAGGGTAGCTTTATGTTTGCATTGAAACGTGCGGGGAGAGTGTGGGGTCTTGTCCTTGTTGTATTGTTGTTGTTCTCCTTGTCAAATCAAGCACAGGCGAATCCTCGTTATGCCTCTATCGTTATTGATGCAGATACGGGTGAAATCCTGCACGAGTCACGCGCCAACGCCAGTCGCTATCCGGCCTCTCTGACCAAGATGATGACGCTCTACATGTTATTTGAGGCGCTGGAGCAAGGTAGTATGACCATGCATACCCGTCTGTTGGTGTCGGCGCATGCGGCTACTATGCCGCAGACTAATATCGGTTTGCGGTCGGGTGACACCATCAGCGTGCGTAAGGCAATTCCGGCCCTGATTGTGCGCTCCGCCAACGACGTAGCAGCAGTTGTGGCTGAGGCATTGGGCGATAGTGAGGCCAACTTTGGGCGTATGATGACGACTAAGGCTCGTATGCTGGATATGGATTCCACCACCTTCCGAAATGCCTCCGGTTTGCCCAACAGCGGACAGAAGACCACGGCTCGGGACATGGTGATTTTGTCCGCACGATTGATGCAGGACTTTCCTCAGCATTACCACTATTTTTCAGTTCAATCATTCCAATACAAAGGCGTTACCTATAATAGTCACAATCGTATGGTGCGTAATACCGAGGGTGTGGACGGCCTGAAAACTGGTTATATCCGGGCCTCCGGGTTCAATGTGGCCACTTCAGCCAAGCGGGGTAACCGCCGCGTAATCGCGGTGGTGATGGGTGGGAAAACTGCGGCCTCTCGTAATCGGCATATAGCTCAGTTGCTGGATCGTACTTTTCCCCGTGCATCTGCTAAGTTGACCAGCTATGCGGCTGTAATTCCGGGCATTGGCACTCCTTCAGTTCCGGTGCCAAGATCCAAGCCCGGGACTCAGCTCAAACCCACGCTTAAACCGACCCATTCGCTTGAAGAAACTTACGGCCAGACCGTGGCACAACATGATGTTCAGCTAAATGCCGATGAGCTGCAAATGGTTGCTGTGGCAGACAACAATGATTGGGCGGTGCAGATTGGTACTTATTTGGAGCATGATCGTGCTCAGGCTCAGGCCCGGGCCGCCACGCGCTGGGTGGCAGGTGAGATGGTAATAACCGAGGTGGAGATCAACAACCGTAAACTTTATCGTGCCCGGCTAGAGGGTCTGCAAGAAAAGCAGGCGCATACAGCTTGTAAGAGTTTAGTTCAGCGGGGGATGGAATGTATCGTGGTGCAGTGACTGCAGGGCACCTCTAAAAACCCAGATTTCATCCCAACTGCTGTGTTGCGGGAAAAATTTCTTGTTGTCATAAGTACGCGATCATAAATATTTTAACAAAACTCGCTGATTATTTCAGGGCTATGCCATTGGAAATATTAATAACTTTTGGACGACTATGTGCTACATGAGCAACTCACTTAATCCGTCATTCCCGCATGTTCTTAGCGGGAATCCATTGCCAGTCTGGATTCCCGCCAGAAGCACGCGGGAATGACGAAACTTGTTACATTAAGAGTGTTAAGTAACTTCTGAACGACTACTAATCAACCATATGCTGCGCTGCAAAATTTTTTACACGCCTTGCATTTGGGCGAACCCTGAATTTTTAGAAGCGCCCTGTAATGGCCTGTTAAATTTCCAGGGCAATCAATGTGGTGAGGATACTTTTCATCGGTTTGATAAGATTTGTTGGATTCTATCAAGCAGTATACTGCGCTCAATTGGCTTAACGATGAAACTGGTGGCGCCTGCTTTTAGGCTTTCCATGACGATGGCTTTATCGCTTTTTCCGGTCATCATGAGAATTGGAATTTCCGCAAAGTTGGGCACAGCCTTAATCTGTTGTACTACTTCAACTCCATCCATGCCAGGCATCATGAAATCCATCATAATAAGATCAGGGCGTGTTTTGCGCAGACTATTAAGTGCCTCGAGACCCGTGGAGGCGAACAGCAAGTGGTAATTTTCGTTTTTCAGGACGGCACCGATGATTTTGTGTTGAAATTCGTCATCATCGACTACCAGCAGTGTCGGTTGAACGCTCTCGGTTAGCGCATTGAGAGAGCGTATTGATTCGAGATGCGGGGCGCTCACTTTGGGAAGTTCGCTGGCCCATTGTTTGAGTGGCCGTACTGATTCAGCCAGGAAGGTGTTAAGCGGCTTTTCGACGGCTTCCTGTTTGAGTCGCCCTATCTCTTGTTGCAATTGGTCTGCGTTTTTGACTGTGACCGCTTCCGACATCTTATTTTGAGTGAGCCGTTGTGAAAAAGTATCAAGTGCTGCACCAGCACGCTTACTAGCCTGGACAACGGCATGTCCGACCTTATCGATCTGCGAATTACCCTTTGTTATTTGTTCTTCCAGCGTATTTTCCAATGTCGCCAGCTTGCGTGCCTTCGTGGCGAATTCCGCAGTTGTCGGGGTGTTAATTTCGGCTGCTGCCAATTCACGCAACGCCAGATGCACGGACATGGCAAGGCGATTCACATCAATACTCACTGGCCAAAACAGGTTGTAATCATCGAAAATGCCTTCAAGACACAGCTTATAGGCTCGCTGCATTTCATCCTTGTCACTCAAAGCGATCGTTCGATGGGAGTGGAGATGAATGGCACCACCTTGACGATAGAGTCCGAGATAATAGCGTTGCGATTGTTCTAAGGTATTGAATGCCAATATCAACACATTGGGCAGATAGCGCTCAAAGTCCGCAGTGGCCAGACTCGGATCACTTGAGGTAAAAACCTTATCGAAATCTTTAATAAGAATCCGCTGTATTAGCTCACAGTCAGTGGTATTTTCTGTGGCAATGAGGATATTAGCGTTGGTTGTCGGGGAATAACTCATACCAATTTGACATTACCAAGTGTAATATGGGTTTGTAGGAATATTTTTTCTTATCATAATGTTATATTCTGGCGCTCAGCTAAGTAGTTCTCCACAGCCGCCATTTCTTCTTTAAAACGAGCGAGCAGTTCGTTTAATTGCGCATCTCCCCCTTTTTCTCCACAGTGCTCAATCTGCTCACATAATTTGCCTAGCCTAAGCGCACCGATATATCGTGCCGAGGATTTCAGTTTATGCGCCGTTATGCATACTTGATCATACTGCGTTGCTTTGTAAGCTTCATTTAGCTCAGTGGCAATTTTTCTTCCACTGACAAGAAATTCTTGTAAGATATCGGTAATGACTTCCTGGTCGTCACCGACCAATTCCCGCAGTATATTAATGTCGATTAATTGTTTTTCTGCTGGTTTTTCAGACATCTTATTCAGTGCTCCTGATTGTGTGTCGGTACTTACTTACGATTTCGGTACTATCGTGTCGTTCATTGGTTGCTCTGGTGCCGGTTCTGCAGTCGATGACATCCATTTCTCCAGTGTTTTCTTAAGTTCTCTCAGCTGCACTGGTTTTGAGAGATAATCGTCCATACCCGCTGCTTTGCAGCGATCGGCTTCATCTGCAAGGGCGTTGGCAGTTAATGCAATAATCGACAAATGTTCTTGATTGCCTGTCTCTGTTTCTGCGGCACGTATGGCGGCGGCAAGTTCGTAACCGTCCATCTGCGGCATATGCACATCGGTTAGCAATAATGCAAAATCGCCTCTGCGTGCCTGCCAGACGGTGAATGCCTCACTACCATCGTTCACTATCTCTGTGGTCATGCCAATCAAGGATAATTGCCGCTTGATCACTTTCTGGTTGATGACATTATCTTCGGCCACCAGTACTAACTTACCCTGGTGTGCAGCATCTACTTGTGATGATGCTTTATGGATTTTGGCGGGGGCCTCTTTACTTCTATGTCGACTTTCTTCCTCGGTATAATCTGCTGCAATTGCGACCATTTGCAAGATATTGCGGCGGGTGAGTATGTTGCCGTCGATTATGACCAGATCATCTTCAACATGGCGCGGATAGCGACGCCTGCCACGACTGATAATGACCAGACGTACATCCTTGCATGTGTTTTGGTGCGCTGCATCGCGCAATGCACTTAGCGGTAATTGTTCATCATCTTTGGCATCAAAAACCCAAACCGACATACCTGTTTCGGTGAGCTGAGTATTATGTGCACGCGCGGTATTAATGTCCTCAGTGAATTGAATCAACGCCCCGGCATGTGACAGATGATTGGCAATATCCGTGATCAAACCTTCATTGCGGCCAATCATCAGGCATGGCAGCCCAGTTACCGGCGAAGGTGTTGCTTCCATAGTGGGTAAATCATTAAACGGTAATCGTACTGTGAAGGTGCTGCCTTTATCCGGTCGGCTTAAAACGGTAATTTCACCCTCCATCATCTCAGCAAGCCGTCGACTGATAACTAATCCCAGTCCGGTACCACCAAAACGTCGTGTGGTGGAGGATTCGGCTTGTTCGAAGGGTGCAAACAGCCGGTTCTGGGTCACTTCATCCATACCAATGCCGTTATCGCTCACGGTGAATTCCAACCATGTGCGCCCATCTTCTCGCTTGCCAGGCTGCACACGTACCGCAACTTGACTTTGCCGATTCAGTCCACTTGTAAACTTGATGGCATTGTTAATCAGATTGGTTAGGATTTGACGCAGACGCAGCGCGTCACCTTCCAGGCCAATAGGGATGTTCGGATCGACAAACAGCGTCAGTTCCGCCTGCTTTTTAACGGCCATACTATCGAGTAAGAGGCAGATTTTCTCTACCAATTCCTCAATTATTATTGGTTCTTGCTCAAGCGACAGCTTGCCGGCCTCAATCTTGGAAAAATCAAGAATGTCATCAATGATGGCGAGCAAAGTATTGGCTGATTCGCGGATCAACTCAACCATTTCTACTTGATCATTTACCAAGCTACTCTGCGAAAGAACGTCCAGCATGCCGATTACCCCATTCATTGGGGTTCTGATTTCGTGGCTCATTGTTGCTAGGAAATCTGATTTTGCACGACTAGCGGCTTCAGCCTTATCACGAGTCTCCTTAATCTCCACAATCATGAGCTTACTTTCTGCTAGATTATTACCTGCGCGAATTTGCATGGATTTTATACTATCAATAAAATCACCGATCTCATCCTTGTTAGTAATCGGAATTTGAGTAGTAAAGTCACCTGCTGCCATGCTATGGAGCGCTTTTCTTGCCTTGGAAAGTGGTTGCACAATGGCACGTAGTAGAAGTATCCCTATTATTGCAATCAGAGTTACGGTGAACACGCCAATGATAGCCACGCTTAGGTTCCAATTCAGATCAGAACGTGTCACTGCTAAATCATATTCTTGTTTTGCAAGCTTTCTCTGTAGTTCGATTAACCGAATTAGAGCTGAATGTGCGGCAACGAATTCTGGCCCTGCATTTTTAATAGCATTGTCCATAGCAGCATTAAAATCACCTTTCACAGCTAGACTCATGGTACGGTTACGCGTTTCAGTATAGTCATTCCAGTGTTGTCTGAAACGAATCATCACAATTTTTTCTTCTGACGATTTATAGTGGGTCAAATAATTTGCCCATTGCGTTTGCATAACTTTATCGGTCTCAGCAGTCATTATGGTGCGTTTTTTAGCAACTTCGATATTGTTAAAGCTACTTGCTGCCAACGCATTAATGCGTAAAGATTGTAAACCATCCAGAATAGTTGCTAGCTGCTGCATGGAAACTGTACGGTCCTCATAAACCGTGCGCAAACTTTCTTTATTTTCATGGACCCCAATCAAGCCCATGATACCTATAATACTGATGCTTATAATAGAAATAATGGGTAAAAGCATGATTCGTGATCGAATTTTTATATTATCAAATTTGTATTTGAGCTTACCAAATAAGTTATTTTCTATGAAACGTCCTTGTATGATGCTAAATTTTTCTCTGTTATTGCGCATGTCTGCATAGAGTGCGTCTGCTGCCCGAATCTGTTCTCTCGTCGGTTTGCTGCGCACGGACATATAACCCGTAACTTTATTTCCCTCAATGAGAGACGTAGCATTCGCATAAACCCAATAGAAGGAACCGTCTTTACAGCGATTTTTGACTAAGCCACTCCAAGGTTTTTTTAGCTTCAGTGTTTTCCATAAGTCTTCAAAGATTTCCGGCGGCACATCTGGGTGTCTGATGAGATTATGCGCCTGGCCAATTAGCTCATTTTCAGAAAAGCCACTTATGTCAATGAATTGCTGGTTGACGTAGGTCATTACCCCCTTTGTATTAGTTCTTGAAACAATAAATTCACCATCTGGTAATTCTTTTTCATTGTTTGTTACAGGCATATTTACGCGCATTTTTTCTCCTTAATCGGTCATTGGCCGATATTGGTTAAAAGCACCGCCGCAATAAATGTACCGATTGTAAGAGGCGTTATTACATCTAACCTGTGTGCAGAGTGTTGGGACTAAAATGCTTGATCTTAAGTAATTAAGCGGCCCCTGTGCTTCGACGAATGGACGTGCAAGATATGAACCGATCAGTGCCTGCGCAGTTGATCCGCTAGCAGTAAGGATTGCCGTTAACAGCATCGTGCTGTTAGAACCGTTACCTAAAACAGCACCTGAAGATAATAGTAGGTTAGCGACAAATGCACCCAGCCCGGCTGGCATCCACAACATTGAAATATAATCTGGCAAGGAGAGGGGAATTGCGCTCAAGTGTGCAAGAGCAAAGTAGGCTAGCGCCACTGCAAGCATGTACCGCCATAGGTGGGCTGTTTGGTGGATGCAATGCTCGACTGATGGCGTTACTGTTTTTTCATCAAGATTTTGTGTGGTTATACCCATTGAACTGTTCGACCCGTGATCTTAGTTGAGAGAATCTTGGAGAATTTTTCTCTTCAAGGGTAGGTGATAAGTTAACCTATTATCTGATAACTTGAGTCATGCATTAACGCTGTAAATATCATTTATCTCTTTGTTTATATTGTTTAATTACTGTATTGAAGCCGGTCGCTTAATCTAGTGCAGTCAGTGTAATGCTTATAATGTTTCTAATATTTCTCTGGTCTGTATTGGCTTTAACCATGGCTCTTAAACCAGCAATGCTACTTAGGAAATAAAAAGCCAATACATCGGGGTCTTTATGTTTTGAAATGACACGCTCTGACTGTCCTCTTTCAATGGCCAGCTTAAAAATTTCAACAAAGTGCAATGATGCATTTGAGATTAAGGTAGTAATTTTTGGGTGATGCTCAGAAGATTCAAATGCTGTATTCATTAAGAATCCATTATGTAATGGTTTCTTGGAATAGGTGATTTTTTCGATGTCATACAGAAGGTTTTCAATAAAGCTTCGGCCACTGGCTGCTTGCTGTAGCTCAATCATCGTCTGAGCTATTTGCCGATCTCTGAGTCGATAAATACACTGTTCAAATAACTGATACTTGCTGTTAAAAGCATAATAAAAAGTACTTTTAGAAATGTTCATTGCAACAAGCAAGTCATTTATAGACGTTTCATTGTATCCTTTGCGCCAGAATAAACGCATGGCAATTTCAAGTACTTCTTCTAGATCATATTCACGTGGCCGGCCAGGCTTCATGGTTCGATTTTCCTCTCTCAAGTGTTATAGATTTTTTGCGCCACAAGGTTTCCAGTGGGTTCCAGTGGCCATGTGACTAATGCGTTGTGATTGAGATTTTGTAGATGTCTACTTGTACTCCTTCAACTTGATATTAAAAAACCATTGCTGGAGTAAGGTCTAAAAAACTCGTTATTGCGCATCATTGCTGTGTAGCTTAGAATTTATTGGCTTATATTCGTTTGCTTATTTTTATCGTAATCTAAAACTTCTACAGACAAGTCATTCACCACAATATATGGCTTAATCAACTATTACTGTGATAAAACTCACACAGCACGCCAATTTTTTATGCCGATAGCATTTGTGTATTCTTGCTTGATGGGTGTTTATTAGGTAGTGAGAAAAATCAAATATGACTCGTATTTTTCGCTTAAATACGAAATTTTCGCCACAGCTAGATATGTCTGGTAGCGTAAGTCTCATCCGAAAATCAGATTTAATTCATTCAGTTACTTCTTCTTCAGAAAGAAAGTAAACTCATCGCCAGCTTCAGACATCGACAATAAAGTATTACCTGTTTGTTCGGCAAAAACCTGAAGATCAATTACAGCGCCCGGATCAGTCGCAACAATTTTTAAGATTTGCCCGCTGGACATCTCTGCCAATGATTTTTTAGTGCGCAAGATCGGCAAGGGACAAACCAGGCCGCGTGCGTCGAGTTCTTTATCAGTTTTTTGCATTTTCCAAATGAAATATAAAGCGAATAGTGCCTACTATAAGGCATGCAAGCATGTAATTTAACGGTTATTTGGTTTCTGGTGGGTGATGCATTGAATTTATAACACAGAGAACACAGAGTTACTTGTTGCTTAATTATGAGCTAGTACTCCTTCAACTTAATATTTTAGGGTGCAGTTAGCTTTTCAGCGTCACTAGCGGTGTTAGGTCTCTTGACAAGGGAATAACCATTGCCTGCAAGACCTGCCTTGCCAGTAACCCTGAAAAGCTAACTGCACCCTAAAATATCAAGTTGAAGGAGTACCAGTACAGCTTAACAATTTGCCAGTTTTTGGGTGCCACTCCATTTGACTGGATTCATTCTCGCTCGACGAAATCTTCGTAGCTTTGCTTCAATTCTGGCATGACCACTTGTGTCGCGTTGTACCCAATCTCGAATAATTGCTCACCGCGTGTGAAGTCTTCAAATGGGCATGAAGAGGTGTCCGGTGTGATCAGGAAGTCGCTTTTCGACATGTGCAACTTGGCTAGTTCCCGTGCACTGACATCAAGCACTCTGCTCAGCGTTGATAAATAACCGACTGACTTCATATCTGCCACGCATGTTTGGGCTGTGTTATTGCCAAAATTTGGCGCCAACATAGCTCCGACATCTACACCTAGAATATAATCAGCTTTTCGTTTTCGCAATACAGAACTGGGCACATTGATTAATACGCCGCCATCAACCAAGGCTAGGCCATCGCGAAAAATCGGCTTGCCAAATATTGGGTAGTTGGTACTTTCTAGCATGCAATTGACCACATCACCTTGTGAGCGGATTACTGCCTTACCGCTGATCAAATCAACTGAAATCATGTGGACTGGTAGTAATAACTGCTCGATTGTAAGATTCTTTAGGTATTTTCGGAAACGTTGTTCAACCAGGCCGAAACGGAATAGTCCCAGTAAGTGCCACTTGGTTGCTTTTGGGACGAATTTCATAAATTTTGGAAGTTGCATTTCTTTGTTAAATAATCTCAGCAAGTGCTTTTGATTAAACCCAGCGCCATGCCCTCCCGCAATAATTGCACCTGCACTGGTTCCGGCAAGCCGATCAAAAAATAAACCGTTTTCTTCCAACGCTGCGATGACACCGATATGTGCCAAGCCATGTGCACCACCACCACCTAATGCCAAGCCAAGATGAACACCTCTGGCAGCATGATAAAAGCGTGCCAGATCAGCTGGTCGCAGGTTGTTCATTTTCGAGTCGTAAGCGCAGCGTATTTCGTCTAGCTTCGTTGCAACGCCGTGTTGTATTACTTTAGCTAAAACATGTGTTTTAGGTTGAACCCATACAATTTGCAAGCGACTTGCAAGTCTGGGTTGTTGCTTAAGAAGATTGCCAATCTGTTCAACTCGTGCGTGACTTTTCGATTTGTTCTGCTCAGCAAACCACCAGACACGCTCGCATTGCATCAGCAATTCTGGAATTGTTCTGTCACTTTTGATATCGACAAATACATGGTCGCATTGTTCAGCAGCTTTTGATAGACACCGCTGTAACAACGCTACATCGATTTTCTGATATGTGCCGTGGGGTATTACATGTAACTGTCCGAACTCCATAGATTCCCAGTAAGGGGCGCGGTCAGAGAAAATTTTAATTCTTTTGTTTTTGTCGATAAAGTGCTGTGTAATCTGTTGTACAAAAGCAGATGTCAATTCTGAAGTGCGAATCAGTCCGATAATGCCGAGTCTGTCGCGTGTGATATTTCCGGCCAGTTGACCGCGCAGCCGATCTCCAATGGTACGACTAAGATTGAATGAGAATTCCGGTACTTGTTTGACCAGATCATAGAAGTCCTGTTTAGCGATTTCCATGACTTCGGTATCCATTAGTGCTGTTGCCGTGGCTGTCCGTTGGCCACCGTTCAACAAAACTAACTCACCGAAATGATCGCCCTGTTGCATGATTCCGAGCACTTGTTCGTTTCCGTCATCTCTGCGTACGCTTATGCGTATCCGGCCGGATAGAATTATAAACATACTTTCGCCGACTTGATCTTGTGAGCAGAGTTTTTCACCACTTTTAAACATGCGTCGAGACGCCGTATCGAAAACTTTTTGAATCTCCTCATCGCTTAGACTATGTAACAATGGTCCATTTCTGAGTGTGCTTTCAATTTGTTTTTTCACAGTTTTGCCTCGTGCAGCTTATTGAATCGGGCCGGTATACGATATTATGCCTGTCTATGGCTTAGGAAAACAAAGAACAACATGTGCTAATACCATTCAATTGAATTTTTTAAAGCATTCGTTATATATGTGAGCCTCTTGCAAAACTCCAACAGGCCCAAGCGCGCAAGTGGTAGAAAAACGAATTAAGCTAAATTTTAATCCGAATAAGCTTGAATATAAGCGTTTTTGCAATTTAGCCGGTCATTTCATGAGATTTCGCCAAATTTAA
>JAJFJK010000186.1 GCA_021774075.1 Nitrosomonas sp.
CTGGTTCAGCAATAATGCGTATATCCTCAGGTAAATGAGCAATTGCCTCGTTGACGACATCAGCTATGACTTCAATGGAAGGGATTGGTTTGATATGACGCACTGGATAGCCGCCGCCTATATTCAATAAGCGTGGATTAAGGCCAGCAATGCGCATATCGCCAAATACTTTTATGGCGCGTTCAATAGCTACACGCCAATTTTGAGGATTTCGGCACTGAGAACCGACATGGAATGTTACCCCGGTAAGATCTGCATCAAGTGCCACCGCCTCAGTAATAATTTCATTAATGTCAGCCAGGTGTGTACCAAACTTCCCGGCTAATGGCCAATCACTGCCGATATTTGGCGTATCAATACGCAAATACATTTTGGCGTTTGCCTTCACACTAACAATTTTACGTAACTCCTCAACACTGTCTAAAACATACCACTCTACACCCTTGGATGCGGCGTATTCCAGATAGGCTCTTGATTTCATAGGATTGCTATAGAAGATTTCAGCGGCAGGAACACCTAATTCAAGCAGCAGATCCAGTTCGGCAATCGAAGCAATTTCAAAACTGATATTTTCTTCAATGAGGGTTTTTAATACACGAGGATCAGGATTGGCTTTAACAGCATAATGTGGGTGAACGCGTGGCATAGCGGCTTTAAACCGCCGAGTTTTATGCCGAACAATACTGCTATCAACCAATAAAAAAGGTTTGTCATAACCTTTTAACAATTGTTCCTGAACATGCCTGAAATTAAGACTGACTTCAGGGTGTGTATCAAATAAAACTTCTAGTGGGATGCTTTCCCGCAGAGCAGCGGAGGAAATTGGAGTGGCCATGAGTATATTCCTTTTAAGATGGCTACGTTACGGGTATATGGATGTTGACTAGATCAGCGGCCGCAAAAAAACTTTCTATTGTAGGCATTTTAATCTCCTAATTTGTTAGCGTTTAAATTGCCCGCATTATAGACCGGATTTGGCAGGAATCAAGTGTTTTTTCAGTGAAATTTAATATAAATTTTTGGGCTTTTTAGTGGCTTGTAACTATTTGAATGAAATGTGTTATTTGATATTTATAGTTTGCTAGATAGAAATAGAGGCTAGAGGATATCTGACACAATCGAAAATCCGGCAGTTAGACAGAGTGATGGCAGAGTAGGGTCTAGTTTCAATGCGGATTTTGTAACAACTTGAAAGGGCAAATAATCAGGATTAGTCACAGAAAAGAAATTGTCCAATTCCTGCTGGTACGAGCCTTTAGTTAAATTCAGAAAATACGTGATCAGTACTGAGAATGGAAGTTTTCACGTTCGAAGGAAACTGGTTTTTGTCAGGCGGTGTTTGATCTTAAAGATATCGCAGAAAATAGCCTTATTAATTAGATTATAAGCATTATCTAATAGAGTAGGTTTGGTTTATTATTGAAGTAAGGTCAGGTATAAAATATCTGATCTGATCGCTTGGAAAGAAAACAAAAGAGTGTCCCAGTAATGGTTGCTAAATTGTTGCAATGTAACCCTGGCGTAACCCCGAAATAAAAAGCACTCAGGATATCTCCTCCTAAGTGCTTGTTTTGTTTGGTGGCCAAGGGCGGAATCGAACCGTCGACACAAGGATTTTCAGTCCTCAAAAATATAGGTTTATTACTGTTGATTGCTGTTTCATATATTCTCTAGTATTCTAATTAATCAGTATGTTAATAAAATGTTCTTATTTGTTGTGTTGATTTGTATTCCTCGATATACTGCAAAAAGGGTTACAAATCGGTTACAAATTTAAGAACGTATGGCAAAAGTAAAGTTAACAGTCGGGCGAATTGCAAGTTTCAAATGCAACGGAGAAAAGGCACAAACCTTTCTATGGTGCGATACAGTGCCTGGGTTAGGTGTGCGTGCAACTATTGGTTCAAATACTAAGCGTTATATTTTCCAGGCTAAGGTCAAAAGAAAGTCAATGCGTGTAACGATTGGAGCGGTTAATCACTGGAGTATTGAAAAAGCACAAGTTGAAGCCCGACGTTTACAAATTTTGATAGACGAAGGCAGAGACCCACGCGAAGTAAAAGCCGACAAGGAAGCTGCAAGTATAGCCGCCAAGCTTGCCAAAGAAAAAGAAACTATTGCACTGCAATTACAGGAAACTCGTGAATCGGTAACGCTTGGTATTGTATGGCCTGAATATGTTGCCGCCCGTGCTCCATTCTGGAGTGAGCTACATCATCGTGACCATATTCAAGTTATGCATACAGGGGGCGAAAAAAGAAGGCGAAGTTATAAACTTACTGAACCAGGCATTCTTGCGCAACTGGCAACGGTACGCCTCGTTGATTTATCCTCTGAGATAGTGACTGAATGGGCTAAGTCAGAAACTAAAAAAAGACCGGCACGCGCCCGTCTTGCGCTACGATTATTACGTGCTTTTCTTTCATGGTGTTCTGAGCATCATGTATACAAAGCAATTATTAAAACCAATGCAGCAAAAAATAAAGCGGTACGTGAAATTCTAGGTAAGCCAAAAGTAAAAAATGACGTATTACAACGTGAACAATTGCCCGCATGGTTTGCGGCTGTCAGACAAATTCAGAACCCTGTTATAAGCGCATATCTTCAAGCTTTAATGCTGACAGGTGCACGCCGTGAAGAAATGGCTTGTTTGCGCTGGGACGACATAGATTTCCAGTGGAATAGCTTAACCATAAAGGACAAGGTTGAAGATTTTAGAATTATCCCATTAACACCCTATGTAGCACATTTATTAAACAACCTACCACGCCGTAACGAGTGGGTATTCAGTAGCCCTACTGCTGCCAGTGGGCGTTTAACCGAGCCGCGTATTGCACACAATAAAGCCTGTACTGCTGCAGGACTGGATATGACCCTTCACGGTTTGCGCCGTTCTTTTGCCAGCTTGTGCGAATGGGTAGAAATGCCCGCTGGTATCGCTGCCCAAATACAAGGACATAAACCGCAAGGTGTACGAGAACAAAATTATATTAGACGACCGCTTGACCTGCTGCGTATGTGGCACGTAAAAATTGAATCATGGATATTAGAACAAGCAAAAGTTGAATATTCACCACAACAAACAGGATTACATGTTGTAACGAGTTAGCTGCTGCCTACCCTGCGATTAATTACCAAAGGGGAAACGCTGGCAACCTTCACCGGCCCGACAGTGGCAACCTTTTGAAGGTGCATTTTGAAGGAATGCACAATGAAGAAATCTGCAACAAAATCAGTAATAGCAGACGCCGCAAAAGAATTAGGAATTACTACCTCAAGCTTCATGGACATGATTGGGCCGGAGCTTAAAGTGGAACTTGAACGTTCTGAAAACGAACGTAAAAAATATAGCAAATGGTTCGATGATGGAATAAGAGCCAACGCACACAACGAAGAGGCAATGAAAGTACTGCTAGAGGCCTTGCAGTCTGCTGCCAATCATCCGAACATGACTCCAGAGGTCAAAGAGATTGCTGACACCCTTATTATTCTCATCGAAGACAAGACACCATTCAAATATGATTTTGATACGGTTTTAGAACCTGTAATTGAAATAGTGGAAAAGGGCGCTCAATCAAATTCAGGCAAACACGCTGCGAATGTACGTCATGCTGAGAATCGTGAGCGGAGAGAAATAATCCGGGAAATATGGGAAAGTGGAAAATACTCTAACCGTAATATATGCGCAGATGAAGAATGGGCAGGATTAGGATTTAACTCAAAATCTACTGCACGACACGCACTAGAAAACACACCAGACCCCACACATTGGCCAGCAAATGAAACAAAAAAATAGCTGTTATACCAACCTTATACGCGCACAGGGTACCCTTTTCGCGTAGCGGGTACCCCACCACGTGCAATGTTCATTCACCTGTGATTTAATGGGCTTTTAGAACCAACGAAGCAATATAAAAACCGCTGAATATATTAACAGCGTGACAGGTGAAATTTGATGGACAGCGGTCACCAAGTCGCGCACCAAACGCCGAGAGGCGCTGGAGCCATAAATGACAATTGCAACTTTTCCGCCGATTGAATCGGTAACACGTCCTACTGTTCCGACTGCACAGGCAGCTTATTACGTAAACCGCAAAGACCAGACCCTTCGGTCATGGGCTTGCTTTGAAAATGGCCCGCTACATCCTATCCGCATCAATAGCCGCCTTGCTTGGAATGTCTCGGAAATCAAAGCATTGCTAAACGGAGGCGAAAAATGAAAACGCCCCCAAATCAAACCACATTCGAGAGCGCCCCTAGGAAGGCTAATTATACACCCGGAAGATTACCCACGAGAAAAAACACTGTAACAGCCGAAGTAATCGCCACTTTGCTTGAATCAAAAGTAATGACAGGCATGGAGTCTGTATTCAAACAGTCAACGACACGTTTATCAGCGGTGATTGGTTATCTCAAGCATGATTATGGCTGGCATACCGAGAGCCGAAATATTGCGGCAGGCACTAAAGATGGGCGCGTTAGTTATATCTCAGCGTATTGGCTACCACGAGTGGCAATTGAAAAAGCATTTGAAGCAGGTGCCCGTAAGTGGATTGATGAGGTAAAAATAGAACGCGCAAAACGCCGCAAGTTATCAAGCAAGTGCAAGGAGCAAGCGGCCAAATTAAACGCAGCTCGCAAGGTAGACCCACGTCAATCCAATCTGTGGGAGGAATTTTAAGTGGCTAAAACTTCCACAAAACACCCGTACGCAGCAATTGAACATCGTGTGACAGATAGCCCTGCGTATGCGGATTTATCATTCTCTGCGCAAGCCTTGCTTCTTCTTATCGCTCGACAATTGACCAAGGACAACAATGGGCACATGCAATGCACCTATACATACATGCATCGTTTTGGCTTCAACAGCGAGCATACCCTGCGTAATGCAATTGCAAACTTGATATCACATGGGTTTATCTATCGCACGCGCAGTCACGGAGCAAATAAGGCATGGGCGAAATATTGTGTAACTTGGTTGCCAATAAAAAACAGAACGGGGCTTTTTTTGGATGGATTCCAGTCATGTGCATGGCGCTACTGGATACCAACAGCTAAAAAAAGCTCACGGCATAAAATGCAGGAACCATCCGGCATAAAGTGCAGCTTCACAACCGAAGAACCGGCAAAAAGTGCAGGAACCACCCCGGCAAAAAGTGCAGAGTATGAATTAATACCATGTAGGGGTGATTTATCAGGGCATATGAAGTATGGAATTGAAGCATCAAACATTCTCAGATTACCGTTGATAGCAAATGGTCGTCTACACCAAATTAACCAGAATTTCGCATAGGATTAATCACGATGACAAATACCCAACAAACACCCATCGAACACATGCACGACGTATCTATTGGGAGTCACAATGGATTGTGGCGTCTTCAGCAAGCTGACGGCATGAACGAATACAGCCTCATTGATTTACATCCCATACAGATTCGATTACTAGCAGAACAAGCGGGGTTGCTTGCTGCACCCTTTGATGGCGAAAAGAAACAAGGTGCAGGAATTCAGGCAGCTACACAAAAAGAAGCAAATGAACAACTTGTGCTTACATAGAAACGCATCAGAATGCACCAGGAAGCGATAAAACGAGCCATAGCATGAATCCATCATGGTCAGCAAGAAAACGCACTGATGGAGCACATGGCGCGGGGGCGGGTCAGTTCTCTGACTCTAAACCTCCACAGAAAAACTTAAAATGTTGGGACAGAAACGCCACAGATAGGGCAGGGAATTTAAGTTGTGTTATTCATTGTCAAACCTTCAAGCTTTGTGGTCTAAAGACAATAGGTCCAAAGGATTCAAGACGATGGGTCCCTTGAGCGAAATTTCATCCATGAGGGTGATGAAGAGCGCCCACTTTCGCTAGAGAAACAACTTTAAAGATAGGTTTCAAGACAATATTCCACGGAGTTAACAACAATGCAAACTAAAGAATTATCAAAACTGCTTGGCATATCTCACCAGCTTTGTAATCGTCATAAGAAGCGTGGAATGCCTTGCGATAGCTTAGCATCAGCAAAAAAATGGCGTGAAAGCAACCTAGACATTACCAGAACGCAATTGTGGAGAGCCGATTCTAACTCCGGCAAATTATCAAGCGAAACCCAAGCGATTAACGAGAAACCCATAGAAGATTTGAAACAGGAAGTGAACGCCACTCAATTAGATTTGGAATCAACTGATGCTGAAATTTTGTACAAAAATGCGCGTGCACTGCGTGAAAAGTCAGCAGCTCTCCAATTAGCAGCAGAACATGAAAAATATATTGGCTCTCTGGTGGAGAAAAGCGTAATTGAGAAAATAATATTCGAGCGCGGCCGTCAATTCAGAGATGGATTAATGACATGCTCACGACGTATGGCACCTGAACTAGCAGGTATGGAGGATATAAAAGAAATAGAAGCCGCATTGAGTCGTGAATTTAGGGCATTACTTGAAAACTTCGTGAAGATGTCGGAAGCTAGACAAAATTAACCCGCACTATAACGGGTATTAATTACTTCCATTCCCGGCTGTATTTAACGCCAACTATTGCACTTGCTAATATGTGCAGAGTACCGCAGAAAATAGCACGCTCTATGGTTGATACTAATTTGTTCAGGCGAAGAAAGAAATTAACAAAGACTATAACCCTGGCTATTTTCTGTGTTGGAACGCTGAAATTAAGGCCGGTTATAGTTGACGCTAATTTTTCAGTTTGCTATCAGATTTTAACGATTACTATACCAATCATTAATTTCTCAGATTATCATCAGATATTAACGGCGACTATAACGGATAGTATTTTCTCCCACTGAAAGCACAAAATAAATACAACTATAATCCGTGCTAATTTGTTACTAATGAGATAGAAGTTAGTTGAGACTATAGCAGTCATTAATACCAACCCATAACCAGAGAAAATAAGCCGCGCTATATCGATGGTTAATTACAGCTATTCACGGCTACAATTAGTGTCATTAAATGACACCTAGTCGCCGAAACCTGTGCCAGCACTAGAAAGTCAAAAAAAGTTACCCACAGGCGGAGGAAGAATAAGGAATAACAGCCGAATGAGGCGGCAACAATATCAGACCTGTTGGATTATCCTTAATAAGTAACGTGCTACTATTTGTTGAGCTAAATGTTCGATTATTTAAGGAGTACTGATATGCATCTAAAACTAGCACTTATCCTCGTGCTATCACTTCCTGTATCGCAAGTCTACGGAGATGGCTTTGGAAGTATGGTTGCAGAAAAAGATAGTCTGTTTAAACGGATACAATGTTCTAGACAATCAACTACTCCCGCCGGTGATAGCTTAGGCTCATTATGGTGTTGCTACAATAGGACGGAGGATGTGAAGATTTGGATTAATGAGCAAGTATCAAGTCGTAATACTGTTAAAAATGTGAAGCTTATGGTTGTCAATTACCATGGTTCAAATATGGATATCACTGGCCACATTTGGGGTGGGATTATTGCAGAAAATTATGGTGGCGCTAACGCTGATAAAATAAAGTCGGCATTTAAGGAATGTCCAACTGAACATAAGTTTATAGACGAGCTGACAGTTTTAGTTAAATGCTCGAAAGGTATGAAGGCCGACGAGCATATGATATTAGTAACTTCAACACAATGATGACAAAATAAGTGTTATCTATGTTTCGCTATTTTACCTGTTGTTCGCATATACATATTGCAGGATATTTTCCTTAAGTCAGTCTCAATCGCAAAACCTGTTTACTAAGCATCACCCTAAAAATATGGCGTTAATAAAGTGCAAGGAATGCAAAAAAGAAATATCAGATAAGGCCGATAGATGCCCTCATTGTGGTGCTCGAATGAAAAGGGAGCCTCTTGGTTGCGGGGTTGTTGTTGCCGGTTTAATTCTCTTGTATATTTTTTATGTTGCATTCGGAGACATGCTTAATCCAGAAAAGCCGTTGCCTAAACAAGCCAGCATAAAAACATTTTATCAAGGGGATAACTGGGCGGTATCTGAGGTAAGCATGACTGATGAATCAAGACAGTGCGAACTTAAGTCTTCACCGCATTATCTTGATAGCAATGGAAATCCAGAGCATGGGTCTACCAGGCTAAAGGTAGGCCACCCCGCTAATAATGTCACGTTTTCTGGTGAAAAGATTGGAGCATACTTCAAAATAGCAGAACGATTTATGTTCTATGTTGACGACGATAGCGGCATCATGATAATCCCTGAGTCCCCAATATCAGGTGACAGGGTTATTGGCAAAATGATTAAGGGAGATGCTGTAAAAATAAAAATAGATTTTGGCCGAGGCGGTATTTCTGTTCATATGTTCTCACTCTCCGGTTTTGCAAAAGCATACAAAAAACTGCAAGATTGTGTAGGTATTGCACCGAAACATACTAGATAATCCATGATAGCAATTCTGTTTCTGTTGATGCCTGCCATAGCATTTGCCCACGGCGGCGGCCTAGATAAACAAGGTGGCCATCTCAACAAGAAAACAGGTGTATACGAATGCCACAGAGAGCCCTGTTTTTCAATCCACAAGCAAGCAGAAGAGGCATTTCAAGAAGCTGACCCGACCACTTATAGCAGAGTCTATAACCGCGATGATTGGCCACACTGGATAGATGAGAATAGAGACTGCCAGAACACGCGCCAAGAGCTTTTAATAGCAACAAGCATGATATCAGTGCAATTCAAGAAAGTTAAGGGCTGCACGGTCAAATTTGGCCAATGGTATGGGGTATATACAGGAAAAACCTTTACCAAAGCTTCAGACGTTGATATAGACCATGTTGTACCGCTGGCACATGCTCATAGACACGGCGCAGATACGTGGACAAAAGCACAGCGTAGAGCGTTTGCTAATGATTTTGATAATCTTCTGGTAGTTGATGACTCAACAAATCAATCAAAATCAGATAAAGCCCCCCATGAATGGCTGCCACCTTTAAAATCTTATTGGTGCGAGTATGGGAAGCTATGGGAGCGCGTTAAGAATAAATATGGACTACGTTATAGCAGCGATGAGCGCTTGGCCTTGAACGCATTGGCTGAAACGTGTTTGGAGTAGCCAGAGGGGGTTTTATTGCCCCCCTGGCTAAGGG
>JAJFJK010000187.1 GCA_021774075.1 Nitrosomonas sp.
TATGTCGTAGTTAATTGTTGAATTTTCCAGCCATCTGATTACAAATGATTTTTTGGTTGCTGAAAAATAGCATAACTTAATGATTAATAAGATATCAATTGATTTTGCAAATCATTTTCAACAATTAATTGCGACATAGCCTTTAAATTTATCTAAAATTTCCTTTAGATTGGTATCTCTAAAACTATTAATTTGATGTTTAAGTGCAACAGGTTCACCTTCTGCTTCCTGTACCGATAAATGTATTTTTGCACCATCTGAATTAGGTGCAAAGAATGGAGCATTTTCTGTTGGAAATTCATGGCGAACATGTATCACGGGTAATCCTTTTTCTCTAAAATTTTTGAGTAATTTAGCCGCGTTTGTCGCCGCAGCTTCTATACCCTCTAGTTCCCATTTGCCGCCTTGGAAGTAATCATTTTGCAAATCGATGACGATTAATGCTGATTTAGGCATGGCACTACCCTCTCGTTATAATTGTTAATTAAGAATCAAAACCCTTGTTATTATATAAGTTACTGAAGGCTATCTTTCCAAATATAGTTTAAGCTTATTATTGCTTCAGCCGCGACAAATTATTATCAACTATAGCGTGTGGCATTTTAAGTACCAAGGAAGTACCAAAGGGGCCAGAGCCGTTTTTCTTTCAACATTACCAAAAAACATTCCTTGTGGCTGTTCAGATTGTTACTATTTGGTTTCAGGACAAGGAAAATACGCGCAGTAATGGGACCAAATAGTGGCAAGCTGGACAGTTACAATTGTTTACATTTATTTTTAAGCTATACTTTAATGCATCAATTTTGCAACAACGTTTAAATTACCAATGAAAAATTATATTAAAATCTCAACTTCATGCAGCGTCCGGGCTTTCGTCCCTGGATTATTATCCATACTGCTTTTTGCATGGGCGACAAATACCAACGCGGCAGGTTTTATTACTGACGATCACCAGTTGTCAAGCAAACAAAAACGTGTCGGCGAGGCGTATTATCGTGCGGATCAAAAATGGATGGCTTATCAGGCTGAGGTGTCTGATGACAATCCTTTTTATCAGATCTATTTACAGAATCTGGTGAGTGGTAAAGTACAGCAGGTTTCTCCGGGCACGGGAAAAACAACTTGCTCTTGGGTGCATCCTTCGCAGGAAAAAGTTTTATTTTCATCGACCCATGATGACCCGGATGCAAAAGCCAAGATGGATGCGGAAATAGAGGAAAGAAAATCGGGTAAACGTAGATCTTATTCCTGGGATTATGATGAGTTCTATGATATCTACGAGACGGATTTCGAAGGCGGGAAGATCAAGAATCTCACTAATATGCTGGGCTATGATGCAGAAGCCTCTTGGTCTCCTGATGGCAAATATATTGCGTTTGCATCAAACCGCAGGGCTTATACAGACGAGATTTCCGCTGAGGAAGCGGCGCTGTTTAAAGCCAACCCGTCTGCGCTGATTGATATTTACATTATGGATGCGGATGGTTCCAATGTGAAAAGACTGACGCATACAAGCACTTATGATGGCGGGCCGTTTTTCAGCCCGGATGGCAAACGAATTGTTTGGCGTCGATTCTCTTCTGGCGGACGGGAAGCGGAAGTTTTCACCATGAATATTGATGGTTCAGACCAAAAGCAAATCACACACCTGAACGCCATGTCATGGGCGCCGTTTTATCATCCATCCGGCGAATACATCATTTTTTCAACTAATATCCATGGACACCGCAATTTTGAGTTGTACATGGTAGATGTAAATGGCAAACAAGAACCCGTGCAAGTGACGGATAAAGAGGGATTTGATGGTTTGCCGGTTTTCACCCCGGATGGAAATTTTCTAACCTGGACCAGTGACCGCACACCGGAGAAGAAAGGCCATTTATTTCATGGCAAATGGGATCATGAAAAAGCACTGAAAAGCTTTTCATTGAAATAAAAACTGAGGGATTTGTTAGTTGTTAAAGGAGTGCTGATTAACACCCGGATTTTTATGCGCGTGTTAATCAGCAATTTCAAGGAATAACTATTTACAGAAAGCAGCTATGGCTGCTTGCGCTTCGTTAATTTTCGTCTGACGCATATCATCGTCGACATAAACAATGCCGCCTTTCCCATCGGGCATTGTCAAGCGGCTTGATACCTGGATCGTTTTTAATCTGCCTTGTGCTTCCAGGCATCTTGTTTTATTTTCCTCTTCCTGCGCCAAATTATCGGCTTTCTCTTTCAGCCTTTCTTCACGACGATCTTTAAATTCTTGCATCTCATCGGGTTGACTTGCAGATTCGTCAGATTCAGCCTTTGCGGCTGATGGCGGTGCGGCTCTTATTTTTAGTTTCTTTTCGCTATCAGCGGCGCTGGATGGTGGCGGTTGGTCGGTATACTGGGTATTGCCATCTTCATCAACCCATTTGTAAACCTGCGCATGCAGTAGCGTGCTACAGAAAAGAAACAATACTATAAAAACGAGATAGCGCATATTTTTCTCCAGATAATCATAGGGTAAGACATTTCTGAGTATTTCACCGATACGCTTTGTTTCTGACTTTTAACGAGTTCTCGCTTGATTTATCGCAACGGTTTAAATCTTCAGGTTAATATGTTTAGTTACGGATGAACAGGTGTTGAATTAAGTGATCACAACTAAAAAAATCATAAATACTCGTGATTCTCATATTATTTGATGAACTCTTACGCATGATTTGGATATAATGTCGCTTTGCAAAGGATAGTAAATATGCGGTTGATTCAAAAAGCACTCACCTTTGATGACGTTTTATTAGTTCCTGCTCACTCTACGGTTTTACCCAGGAATGTCAGCTTGGCAACAAGATTAACACGGGATATCACCTTGAATATTCCGCTTGTTTCCGCTGCTATGGATACCGTTACTGAAGCAAGACTGGCTATTGCTATTGCGCAGGAAGGCGGCATCGGCATAATTCACAAAAATATGACGATTGAAGCCCAGGCAATCCATGTTGCCAAAGTGAAACGCTTTGAGAGTGGTGTGGTAAAAGACCCGATCACTATTCCACCCAATATGACCGTACGGGAAGTGCTTGAACTGATTCGCCTGCACAAAATTTCCGGTTTGCCCGTTGTCAGCGGCAAAAAAGTCGTCGGTATTGTCACCAATCGTGATCTTCGGTTTGAAACCAACCTGGATCAAGACATCAAGCACATTATGACCCCCAAAAAGCGTCTAGTCACGGTCAAAGAAGGCACCACACGTGAAGAAGCACTGGATCTGCTGCATCAACACCGTTTGGAACGTGTATTGGTCGTAAACGACAAATTTGAATTACGTGGCCTAATTACCGTCAAGGACATCACCAAAACATCCGAATACCCGCTGGCTTGTAAAGATGAACATGGGCAGTTGCGTGTTGGTGCCGCAATTGGCGTGGGTGATGGCAGTGATGAACGCGCTACTGCTTTAGCGAATGCAGGAGTTGATGTTATCGTGGTTGATACGGCACATGGTCATTCCCAGAGTGTACTGGACCGGATTGCCTGGATTAAAAAACACTTCCCGCATATACAAGTCATTGGCGGCAACATTGCCACAGCTTCTGCTGCACGCGCCTTGGTTGATTGTGGCGCAGATGGCGTAAAGGTCGGCATAGGCCCCGGTTCGATTTGCACCACGCGTATTGTAGCCGGTGTGGGTGTACCGCAAATCACCGCGATACATAATGTATCCGAAGCTTTGGCGGGTTGTGGCGTACCAATCATAGCCGACGGCGGCATTCGTTATTCCGGTGATATTGCTAAAGCATTGGCCGCTGGTGCCAATTTGGTTATGTTAGGCGGACTATTTGCCGGCACGACAGAATCCCCAGGTGAAATTGAACTCTACCAAGGGCGTTCATACAAAAGCTATCGCGGCATGGGGTCACTGTCTGCCATGCAACAAGGTTCCAGTGACCGCTATTTTCAAGAAGCGGAACAAAAAAACAACGATAAACTTGTCCCTGAAGGTGTGGAAGGCCGCGTGCCCTTTAAAGGCAGCATTACTGCGGTTATCCAACAACTCATGGGCGGCGTGCGTTCCAGTATGGGTTATCTGGGCTGTGAGTCCATTTCTGCCATGCATGACAAAGCCGAGTTTGTCGAAATCACTTCTTCGGGCATTCGTGAATCGCATGTGCACGATGTGCAAATCACCAAAGAAGCCCCCAACTATCACGTCGAATAAAAGCGATCCCGTATATGCATCAAAAAATTCTGATTCTGGACTTTGGTTCCCAATACACGCAACTTATTGCCCGCCGCGTTAGAGAAACCAACGTTTACTGTGAACTGCATCCGTATGATGTCAACCCACAACTCATCAAGGACTTTTCTCCGGATGGCATTATTCTGTCCGGCGGCCCCGCCTCTGTCATTGAAGAAGAACCCCCACAAGCGCCGCAAATCATCTTTGAATTAGGTGTTCCGGTATTGGGTATCTGTTATGGCATGCAAGCAATGGCAGCCCAATTGGGTGGCTGTGTTGAAAGTGCAGCGGTACGTGAATTTGGCTATGCTGAAATACAAGTGGCAGAAAACGGTGCACTATTACAAAATATTGCAGACCGTACTAATTCTGCGGGAAACAGCTTGCTTGATGTTTGGATGAGTCATGGCGATAAGGTTGAAACATTGCCCGCTGGTTTCCAGGTCATGGCGCTAAATGCTGCTTCGCCAATCGCCGCAATGGCTGACGAAACACGCCATTTCTACGGCATACAATTTCATCCCGAAGTGACGCACACGCTACAGGGCAAAGCAATTATTGATCGTTTTGTGCATCAGATTTGTGATATCGGCCATGATTGGAACATGCCTGATTACGTTGTAGAAGCTGTCGGCAAAATCCGCTCTATAGTGGGTAGTGATCGCGTAATCCTGGGCTTATCGGGTGGCGTTGATTCTTCAGTCGCTGCGGCTCTGATACACCGGGCTATTGGCGACCAACTGACTTGCGTGTTTGTTGATAATGGACTGCTACGAGCTAACGAAGCCAAACAAGTATTGGAAACTTTCGCCAACAATCTAACCGTTAAAGTTGTTCATGTCGATGCCAGCCGTGATTTCTTCAGACATCTTAAAGGCATTACCGATCCAGAACAAAAACGACATATTATCGGGCGTGAATTTGTCGAGGTATTCCAACGCGAGTCCACTAAAATCACGGATGCTAAATGGCTGGCACAAGGCACCATTTACCCTGACGTCATTGAATCTGCCGGTGACAAAACAAAAAATGCCCGCACTATCAAATCACACCACAATGTTGGCGGACTACCGGAAACCATGCACCTGAAATTGCTTGAACCGTTACGTGAGTTATTTAAGGATGAAGTGCGTGAACTTGGGCTTGCCTTGGGACTCCCACGGGAAATGGTATTCCGGCACCCTTTCCCCGGACCGGGTCTGGGTGTACGTATTCTGGGTGAAATAAAATATGAATACGCCGAATTATTAAGGCAAGCGGATAAAATTTTTATGGAAGAGCTGAATCATTCCGGTTGGTATGAAAAGACCTCGCAAGCCTTTGCTGTGTTCCTGCCGGTTAAATCAGTCGGTGTTATGGGTGATGGCCGCACTTATGAATACGTCATTGCGTTGCGGGCCGTTCAAACCAAAGATTTCATGACCGCCAATTGGGCTGAACTACCCTATTCCCTGCTGAGTAAAGTATCCAATCGAATCATCAATGAGATTCGTGGCATTAATCGTGTGGTGTATGATATTTCAGGCAAACCACCGGCTACGATTGAATGGGAATAAACTCAATTCCAGACTGCACTAATCCAACCAGGTTAATATTGTCCGCATTGATACTGGTGTCCGCCGCCAATAATGCAAGTGTTGCGGCTGACATTTCACCATTTTCCAGCATTTCCACATAAGGTTGTTTCTCACCCTGAGTCGGGTCTGTATTAAATAAATTCTGCCATAATAACGACACAATCTCATCATGATTTTTTGCTTCAACGGCATTAAGTGCCACGGTAGCCAATTGTTCTTGACTCATGCCACCGTCAATCAGCGACAAACCAATGCCGACAAATTCTTGATTATTAACGCTCGCGGCGCCAAACACAGACCCCAATAACTTGGCAATTTGTCCGGCATTACCACTAATATCAAGCGCCAGCTTGGTGTCACTAAACGTCAATCGCTCAATATCAACAACTGTGTCCTGGCCATCATTATTTTTTTGATCAATGATCGAATAATTCCCCTCGCTTTCATTTAAGGTATAGTTTTTACGCAACCCTGAAAAAATCACGGTATCAATCCCTGAACCGCCAAACATATGATCATTGCCCGCGCCATTAACCAAAGTATCATTACCGTCCTCACCGGACAGCATATTATTGTATTTATTGCCTGTTATAAAATCATTACCAGCACCACCCTGAGCATTCTCAATGACCGACTCGAATGCAATCCAAACGTTTGGCACTTGATGCTTACTAACCGCATCCACTGCATGCACAGCATGACCTATGTATGAGCCTTCACCTTCTCTTAAATCGATATGTGCATTCAGGTTACCCGCATAAATGATTTCATCCTCTTGTCCGCCACCGTCCCAAATCGTTTCGTGATATGTTTGGGCGTCATCATAGCGATACATATCATTGTTATTATTATATTTCTTGTTGGCCCCATATAAATATTGAATCGCCTGAATATCCAAGGGCATGGCGGTCGTGGGGCTAAACGAAAAAAACGAGTCTGGATTGCCGACGATGGCGGAATAACTCATGATCGTAGCCGATACGGTATCCTTAGCGGCGGGATAATCCGCATGCTCGAAAGGGTGTTCAAGACCCAGGGTATGGCCGATTTCATGCAGGATTGTTAGAAACGAGAAAGTACCCGGCTCCCACACTTCAATGGCACTTGAACTCTCACTCTCGACCCAGATATCACCATTAAAAGCAGCCTGATAGGGCTCAAAATAAGTCCAGGCTTGAGCAAATAAGTCATCACTATGAGTATAGGCAATACGAATATCACCCACATTTGTGGCAGATTCAACGACGTTTTCAAACTGTAAGTTCGCGACATTTTGCCATTGCTGCAAGGCCGCAACAAAATTGGTTTTGTCGGATTCGCTAATGGCTGAAAATGAAGAACTCCATGGTTCTCCTCCAAATACACTTGCGCCATAACCAGTGAATGCGTTTGTTGACCAAATTGAATCTTGTCCGGGAAAGCTATATGTAATCAGTGGATTTGCCCAGCGCTCGCCACCCGCTATGAGTGCATCCAGCGTAACTTGACCTGTCAGACCAAGTGTAGTGATTTCGCTGGAAGTAACTGGTGTAGGCATATGACTTACCCTCACTAATTAAGAAACATTTTTAACCCGAGTCAACCCATGCTTCACTGAAATGTACGGCGATTTAATCCATCATAAACTGAACAGCCAAGGCTGCAAGCAGTATGCCTGATACGCGCATAACTACATTTGTACCGGTACTACCCAATATTCTTGATAATGGCAAAGACAAATAATAAAAAACTGGCAACAGCGACACAACGAATAGCGATTCTGCATCACTTCACTTCACTTACAATCTTACGCCAATGCAGCGAAATCTTTCCTGCGCCTTGCAGTTGGGCAAATTCTGGGTTTTTAGAAGCGTTCTTAACAACACCAATTCATGCTACCGAGGATAACCCGTTTAATATGTCCATCAGTTTTGAATAACGAGATTCACTTGGAGAAAGTTCATTTGCTGCATCCAGGCTTTCAAGGGCTTCGTTAATAAGCTCTGGTGTTTGTCCTTTCTTTTGAATATACGCAATAAGTACATGCGCTAAATTAAATAAAACTCGTGCATTCTCTGGCATAACCTGCCGAGCATTACGCATTGCATTGATTGCTTCTTCGTATTTACCCTCACGTATTAATAATACACCAGCATTCATCATTTCTATCGCTTCTCGGCGTGAAGCTTCAATCAATACGGCACCTTCATCACCCATGCCTGCATGCTCAAAAACTTCTTTTACATCTTCAAACAAAGCGTTATTATCCGGATTGCTCCTAATCTCTTTCTGCAAAAATACAACAGCGCTTTCTTTTTTGCCTGTTGCAATAAATAGTCGGACGATATCTAATGCACGTTCACTATCCTGAACATGTTTTTCATCAGCAACACGTTTCCCAAGCTCCGCTGCAATTTCTAACGCTTTCTCTTCATTACCGCTTTCATGGTGTATCAATCCTTCAATAACCATCGCCTTGAGTTGAATATCTTCGGCGGAAAAATGTTTATTCATTTTTTTAAGTACATTAAGCGCTTCTTCAGAATTTGTATTCGCGCTACATGTCTTAGCCAGACCAAAATAAGCATCCGCTGTCTTAAGCACAGAATGCTCGCCAAGCGAGACACTTTTTCTGAAAGCCTTCTCAGCATTCTCTAAGTTTCCCATTTTCAAGGCAACATCACCCAACTGCTTTTGTCGATTCACAGAATTGGGGGATAATTTTACCGCTCGCTCCAGTGCGTGATTTGTTCCGTCAAGATCACCCATAGCTTGCAGTGTTTTCACAAGCAAATCATGTCCTTCAAGAAAAGTAGGATTCTCATCAATTGTTTCTTCAAGTAGAAGCTTGGCTTTATCAAGCTCATTGTTCTTAATTAAAATTTTTGCTAATCCAGTTTTTGCCCATGGAAGATCGCGTTCGGCCAAAATACTATCCAGTAGTTCTCTGGCACGATCCAATTCGCCATTACTTAGTAGAAGATTACATTTAGTCCGCAGCAGTTCAGAAACGTTTACTTTGTCGAAACCAAGGCGTTCATCACATAAATAGATTGCTTTGGAATAATCACTATTCTTCATTGCCTGGTAAATATCTATAAAGGCCTGTTTTTTTAGCCAAACTCGATCTAGGCGTGTACGCAAAGTAGCTGCTGTTATCGGTTTTATCAAATACGCATCAGGCTGATATTCTGCTGCACCGGTAACAGCATCAGAAGTCTTTTCTGCGGTGATCATTATCCAGATACAGGTCGAACCGACCAGGTTTCGTAATTTTGCTTCCTCCAGAATTTGTTGCCCATTTTTACCTGACCCCAAATTCAAATCACAGAGTACAACATCAAATTGTTTCTTTCTTAATAAAGCAATTGCTTCACCTCCATTTGCTGCTATGGAGATATTCTTAGAATCAACCCCGATACTACGCACAATGTCACGAAAAATACTACGCATTTCATGAAAGTCATCAATGACAAGAAAACTCTTATCGGTTAAATTTATTTCTGATTTTGAAATGTTTGAAGGGCTAGTAATCATCTTGTTAAGGGTATGATCAGATTACGGGAGGCGCAATATAAAGCAACTGCCGCCAAGAAGCCCACCATTTTCTAACTTTACCTCACCAAATCGACCATGATTACGATGTAATCGAGCAACAATTGTTGAAAAATAGATTCCTAAACCAGTACTTCTTGTTTGAAAATCAATACCACGAATGTTATTGGTACTTTCCTGTAGAACAGTGTCTGGATAACCTTCTCCATCATCTTCAATACGTATCTCAAGCATGCCGTTATTTTCCTTGGCGATTAAATATATGCAATCAGATGCATAACGAGTCGCATTGTTTATTGCGCTACCAACAACGCCATTAATCAGATCCTCATCAAAATACCAGTACAGGTCTGGGTCAACTTGAGTTTTAAGTTTTATACCTTGACACTTGAGTAAGTCATTATTTTGTGCAGCAATGATTTGCATATACTCATACAGAGAAAGAAACTGCAGATCAAAAGGATAAAGATTTTGTCCCAGTTTATAGAGCGCAAGTAATTGAACCAGTTTGTCGTTCATACGCTTGGCTTCATGATTCATTTGCACCAGCCCATCATAAGAAGGAAAACTGGCGGCATCAACTGAAGCAAGTGTTTTCTCCAGCCCGCCAATTAAGATACTGACGGAGTTTTTCATGTCATGTACAGAAGACGCAAGAAAATTAGCCATACCCGGTGCAGCATCAGATGAAACATCGTCAATGTTGTCTTCTTTCATGTCAGGCGCCTATGTGAATTTGAACCTTGAGCATAATGTTTATTGCCTGTGTACAGTATAAGAAAAACCTGGGGGAAAACCTATTAATTCTCGATCAGATAAATGCACGACCAGAATCATCCGTGAGCATTCCTATCTAACCTGAATATTGCACCAGTGCGTTAGATTTTGGCCTGCAATCGTTATGCCTATTGATTTTTAGTAATTTTTGCGAAAATACAGTTTGTACTTAAGGCTCACTTGCTGGTTTTTAACTAGCGCTGTTTTGAATTGAACGCACATGCTCTCTACGCCGCAGAATAACTGCGTCTCCGGTCGCGAGCACGCTCAATTCAAAACAGTTCGGCGTTTAAATTCCACCAACTGGTGCAATATCCAGGCTAAGTACGCGATCATAAATATTTTAACAAAACTCGCTGATTATTACAGGGCTATGCCATTGGAAATATTAATAACTTTTTGACGACTATGTGCTAAATAAGCAACTCACTTAATCCGTCATTCCCGCATGTTCTTAGCGGGAATGACGAAACTTGTTACATGAAGAGTGTTAAGTAACTTCTGAACGACTACTTATTCTGCACCACATTAATATTGAAAAAAATCATTCAGATCAAGACATGAAACATAGTGCCGTTATAAAAATCACAATGATGCATGAATAAATCGGTGCTTCTCCAACTAGCCACATTATCATAACTTATGATTTAAAATACCGGCTAAAACCCTTTTTATTCTTCAATCATTTTTGAGATTTATCAGCTCATAATGGCATCAATGTTTAACCGATAGATTCAATGGAGGGTAATACAATGTTCTCAGATATTCATACAGAGGAAGAGTTGTTAAGAGAAATTGAGCAGGAAGATGAATGGTTTGAAAGCCTGGACCTTAATTCTTTTGAAGAAGAGATTTTTGAAGATATAGACGAAGATGAAATCATATTATATGAAGATGAAGATGAAGATGACATTTGGATCCACTAATGATATGAAAAAAATCACCAGGCGCTAGCTTAAACCTGATCTGAAAAACGCTAGCGCCTCAATTTATCCAACCACCGCTCACTGCTTTATCCAACGCCCGGCCAATAATGACTATCCGGTAACGGGCGCTTACCAAAAATAGCTTGTCCCACACGCACAACTGTCGCACCTTCTTCACTAGCAAGCTCATAATCCCCGGACATGCCCATAGAAAGCTCATCAAATAACAACTCTGCTGGTGCTTCTTGTCGCAACATGGCTTGAATTTCTCTCATTCTAACGAAGCACGCCCGCACGCGATCATGCTCGGTTGAGAAAATAGCCAACGTCATGAGCCCCTTGATACGCAAAGATGAATAGTTCGGCAGTTGCATGACAAAATCACGCACATCGTCAGGTGCCAGGCCAAATTTACTGGTTTCACCAGAGCTGTTGACCTGCACATAAACATCAATGGCACGCCCTTCTTTCTGCAAGCGTTTATCCAGTTCTCCTGCTAATTTCAGGCTATCCAGCGCCTGAAATTCATTGGCAAAACGTGCCAAATACCTGGCTTTGTTAGTCTGCAAATGACCAATAATGGACCATTTGATATTAAGGTCACTGAGTACTTCCGATTTTTCTCGTGCTTCCTGAATTTTATTCTCACCCATTTCATGACAGCCCGCAGCGTGAGCAATGCGTAGCCTTTCAGCTGGTACGGTTTTAGTGACCGGCAACAGCCGAACACTGGATGGCTCACGCCCCATTTTTATACAAGTCTCAGCAATGCGTTTTTTAACCGTCTCAAGATTGGTTTTTATTTGATTCAGTTGCTGCTCTTCATTCAATTCCAATACCATCTCCTCATGGACATCGCTGATTTAATCCGAAAAAGAACGTACGTTAAATTAATTTTGATGCTTGGTGAAACACCATTTTCCAAAGCTTTCCATCGTGCTTCCAGATTGAACTTCTGGTAGACCCCTTGCTTGCACTATCATGATTACTAATCTTGCGGGCATGATAAATTGCCAATACCAAATCCGGCGACAATGCTTTAACGCTGAAATTTGTCAACGCCCAACGTTCATTTGGATTCTTATTAAACAACCAGTCAACGACTTCCTGCCTTGAACTCACATGTCCATTGCCAGCAACTTCAATAAATTCCTGATCTAAAAATTCATCTAAGCATACCGGGTTATTATGCATATCCATATGCAACAATTTCAGTTCCAGTTGTTGAATCTGATCAACGATATTTTCATTCATTGCAAGGATTTTAAATCATTTAGTATCGATCATTTTCACAAAGCACACAGAGGGCGATGAAACCACCGCGTTATGCGGTCAACAATTTTAGCGCTTCCTGATACTTTTCAATGGTGCGTTGCAAAATCTCTTGCGGTAATGCGGGTGCAGGCGCTTTTTTGTTCCAGTCTTGTGATTCCAGCCAATCGCGTACAAATTGTTTGTCATAGCTTGGCGGACTCTGGCCCACTTTATATTGCCCTACTGGCCAGAACCTAGATGAGTCCGGTGTCAGCACTTCATCAATCAGAAACAGTTGGCCCATGTGATCCTGTCCGAATTCAAACTTGGTGTCAGCGATGATTATGCCTCTTTTAAACGCATAATCAGCGGCTTCTGTATAAAGTTTAATGGCTTTATCACTAACGTTTGCTGTAAGTTCCTCGCCCAGTTGCCGCGCTACTTCTGATAGCGTGATGTTTTCATCATGCGCACCAGCCTCAGCCTTGGTTGATGGCGTGAAGATTGCGCCATTGGGTAATTTTTCAGCCTGTTGTAGGCCAGCAGGTAATGTAATGCCGCAAATCTTCCCCGTTCTTTGATAATCATTCCATCCCGACCCAATAACATAGCCTCGTACTATCGCTTCAACCGATAATGGCTTTAATCGTTTGATGACAAATGCACGCTCAAATACTTGCTCCCGCTCAGCCTCTGATACGACTGATTCCGGTGCAATACCCGTCAAGTGGTTAGGCATAATATGTCCAAGTTTTTCAAACCAGAAAGCGGATATAGCCGTCAACAATTTTCCTTTACCTGGTACCGGTGTTGGCAGGATCACATCAAAAGCAGACAAACGATCCGTTTGCACGATGAGTAATTTGTCATCATCAACGGCATAGATGTCACGCACTTTACCACGGTGCAAAAAAGGCAAACTCTTTATTTTGGTTTCAAATAATGCAGGTGAATTTGGCATTGTTATGGTTTTATCTGTTGTTCAAGTTGGCGCTTAATCTTTAACGCTTTGGACAAAGCCTTGTCTGTGGTTTCATCTAATACCGTAAAATGGCCCATTTTACGGCCAGGACGTGCTTCTGTTTTACCGTACAGGTGTAATTTAGTCGATGATTGTTGTAACACAAAAGGCCAATCCGGTTCACCTGTATGCCACAAATCACCCAATAAATTAACCATTACGACCGCGCTATGCAATGTTGTATTGCCAAGCGGCATGCCACAAAGTATTCGCACTTGTTGTTCGAACTGTGAGGTTACACACGCATCTATGGAATAATGGCCACTATTATGCGGACGCGGTGCTATTTCATTGATTAACAACTGGCCATCTTCCAGCACAAAAAACTCGACGCATAATACACCTTGGTAATCGAGCTTCTGTGCAACTTTACTCGCCAGATATTGCGCTTGTTGGATCAATTCCTGAGGAATTCTCGCAGGAACAATACTGATATCCAATATACCATTAACATGCTGGTTTTCTGCAACAGGGAAAGTTTCTAACGCACCGTCAGTACCACGCGCAACAATCACGGAAATCTCGCTGACCAGTGGCATTAACTGTTCCAATACACAGGTTGCCTTGCCTAAGTCATCAAAGGCGGCTTCTAATTGTGCTTGATTCTTGACATGTCTTTGCCCTTTTCCATCATAACCAAACTGGCTGACTTTCAGAATTCCGGGAAAAAGTTCTGTAGAATGCGTCTCTAATATTTCACCGGCTTCCCCAATAATTTCAAACGGTGCTATAGCGAAGCCATTTGCTGCAAGAAACTGTTTTTCAGCGATTCGGTTTTGCGCAATGGATACGCTATCTGCATCAGGGCTCACTACACAAGTTTCGGCCAGTTTGCGCAGTGATTCGGCAGGGATATTCTCAAATTCTGTTGTAATGGCAGCGCATTCATTACTTAATACTTCTAATGCATGACTATTCTCATAATCAGCACAGATGAAACGATCTGCCACGTGTCCGGCTGGACTATCCGGTGAAGAGTCCAACACAATGACTTTATAACCCAAATAGTGTGCCGCCATAGTGAACAACCGTCCAAGCTGACCACCACCCAGCAGTCCCAATTTCGCTCCAGGCATAATAGGCATTATTGTGGCAACGTCATGGCTAAAACTTTTTCGCTCTGTTGTTGCCGGAATGCCATCAGTTGTTCGCCAAGTTCAGCATCATTCAGCGCCAGCAAAGCAACCGCAAATAATCCCGCGTTGGTAGCGCCTGCATCACCAATTGCAAAAGTTGCAACAGGTATGCCTTTGGGCATTTGCACAATGGACAGCAAGGAATCCAGCCCTTGCAAATGCTTTGAGTTGACTGGCACACCCAGTACCGGCAATGTGGTTTTAGCTGCGACCATGCCAGGAAGATGTGCAGCACCGCCTGCGCCGGCAATGATACATTTAATACCGCGCCCACTGGCTTCTTCAGCAAATTGACACATTAAATCAGGCGTTCGATGCGCTGAAACCACTTTAACTTCATGTGCGATATTAAAATCATTTAATATCGTGACCGCATGTTGCATCACGCTCCAGTCACTGTCACTACCCATAACAATACTTATTAATGGCTTGATCATTTTGGAAATATAAATAGTTTAAAAGTATAGAATTTGTGTATCTGTTGCAGGTGGTTATTCTATAAGCCTGCGTGATAATTGTGTAAGCATTTTTGCAAGATAAGAACACAAAATGCTATTGTAGTATGATACTGTGCATTTCTAAGGCCAAGTATCAGCAGTTACTTATATAATTGGTTTATATTCTTATACAATACACTTTAGCGCTATGAATTTTCAACGTGGCAGACAAAAAGAGGAACCGGAAATCAATCTTGTTCCCATGATTGATGTATTACTAGTGATACTGATTTTTCTGGTTGTAACCACAACCTATTCAAAATTCGCCACGCTTGAGATTAATTTACCGCAATCCAGCGCGGAACAAGTCGACCAAAACACCAATACAAATAATATAGATATCACCGTAGATGCACTTGGCGGCTACACGATAAACCTTGTTCCGATAAAATCATCCAGCATAGAAAACCTACGTAATGCCTTAATATCTGCAGCTGGCGATCAGTCTGACCCGTTAATTATTATCAACGCTGACGCAAAAGCCACTCACCAATCCGTCATCACCGTTATGGAAGCCGCGCGTCTGACAGGGTACAATAAAATCACTTTTACCACAGAAACGAATCGCACTGATTAATAATAATCCCAAATTATCGTAATAACCCGCACATGCGATTCAAGCGCTGAAACAAAACCTATCATAAAATAAAAATATAATGCTCAGACAACTATTCAAACATTTAAGGAAATAAAAAATGACCAATCTCGATAATTTTTCTAATGCAGCACAATCCGGGTCTCAATATGTTCTGGCGCCCCTGCCTTATGCAGACACCGCATTAGAACCGGTTATTTCTGCCAACACATTGAGCTTCCATTATGCAAAGCATCATAAAACCTATGTTGATAATTTAAACAATCTGGTCGCGGGCACTGATCTGGCCGGTCAATCGCTAGAACAAATTATGAGAGCAACGGCTGGTCAGGCGGATAAAGCAGCTATTTTTAATAACGCTGCGCAAGTCTGGAATCACATGTTCTATTGGCACAGCCTGAGCCCAAATGGCGGCGGAGAACCTTCCGCTGTATTAAAGCAAAAAATTGAAGCCTCATTTGGCAGTCTGGATAGCTGCAAAAAAGAATTCGCAACAGCGGCCATGACACAATTTGGCAGTGGCTGGGCATGGTTGGTATTGGACGGCGACAAAGTCACGATTGCTAAAACTGGTAATGCTGAATCGCCTATTACCCAAAATGTCAGACCATTACTAACCATTGACGTATGGGAACATGCCTACTATCTGGACTACCAGAATCGCCGTGTAGATTATGTTAATACCATTCTGGACAAATTAATTAACTGGGATTTCGCCGCTGCTAATCTTGGATAAAACCCCAATTTATGACTGATATTACAATCGCCCTTTCAAAAGGGCGTATTTTTGATGATACCGCCCCGTTATTAAAAGCAGCAGGTATTGAAGCGCTGGATGACCCGGAATCGTCTCGCAAATTAATCCTGGATACCAACCGCCCCAATGTGCGGCTGGTAATTGTACGCGCATCCGATGTGCCCACATATGTGCAATATGGTGCTGCAGATATGGGCATCGCCGGCAAAGACGTGTTAATCGAACACGGTGGTGCTGCCTTATGCCAACCGCTTGATCTAAATATTGCATGCTGCCGTATGATGGTTGCCGTACCCGAAGGTTTTGATTATGAATCGGCTGTTCGCCAAGGTGCTCGGCTACGTATCGCGACCAAATATTTGCAGACTGCACGTGAGCATTTTGCCGACAAAGGCGTGCATGTTGATCTAATCAAACTGTATGGCTCTATGGAGCTGGCACCACTAGTGGGCCTTGCCGATGCCATTGTTGATCTTGTATCCACGGGTAATACACTAAAAGCAAATAATCTTAGGGCGGTGGAAGAAATTATGCCGATTTCATCCAGGTTAATTATTAATCAAGCGGCACTGAAATTAAAACAAAAAACCATTCAACCGATACTTGACGCCTTTGCTGACGCGGTAAAACAATAATACGCAACGCAGGCTAACTTCATTTCTTATTCCAATGGGTGCCTCTAAAAATTCAGAGTTCGCCCAAATGTAAGGCGCGGAAAAAATTTTGCAGTGCGGCATATGAATGATATGACAGTAAGAAATTTTTCCCGCAACGCAGCAGTTGGGATGAAATCTGGATTTTTAGAGGTGCCCTTATGATTCAAATAAAACGACTCAATTCAACTGACAGTGCTTTTAATGCAACGCTTGAAAAATTACTGGCATTTGAAAATGCGCAGGATGAAGCCGTTGATATCACCGTTGCCAAAATTCTTGCGAATATAAAAACACGCGGAAATGAGGCGCTCATTGAGTATACCTGCCGTTTTGATGATGTGACCATCACGTCGGCAACAGAAATTGAATTAAGCCAGAACGATTTGCAACACGCATTAGAAACATTACCATCCACACAACGTAACGCCCTTGAAAGCGCAGCAGAACGCGTGCGCAGCTATCATGAAAAACAAGTGCTCCAGTCATGGCAATATACCGAGCCAGATAATACTTTGTTGGGACAAAAAGTAACACCGCTTGATCGTGTCGGTTTATATGTACCGGGCGGCAAAGCCTCCTACCCTTCATCCGTACTCATGAACGCCATTCCAGCCAAGGTAGCCGGTGTCGGGGAGCTGATTATGGTCGTGCCAACCCCGCGTGGCGAAAGAAATGACATGGTATTGGCCGCCGCAGCAATTAGTCAGGTTGATCGTGTTTTCACCATCGGCGGTGCTCAAGCGGTCGGTGCATTGGCTTATGGGACTGAAACCATACCGCAAGTTGACAAGATTGTTGGCCCCGGCAATGCTTATGTTGCCGCCGCCAAACGCCGAGTGTTTGGCATTGTTGGTATCGATATGGTTGCCGGACCTTCTGAAATTCTGGTTATTTGTGATGGAAAAACTGATCCAGACTGGATTGCCATGGATTTATTCTCTCAAGCTGAACATGATGAATTGGCACAAGCCATTCTACTTTCACCTGATGCCGCTTTCCTTGATCAGGTTGCGCAAAGCATTGATCGACAAATTGAATTAATGCCACGCAAAGACGTCATCCGTACATCACTGGAAAACCGTGGCGCATTAATTCAGGTACAAAATCTGGATGAAGCCTGTAACATTGCGAATAAAATTGCGCCCGAACACTTGGAACTATCGATTGAACAACCAGAAATATGGGTTGAAAAAATCAAACACGCCGGTGCTATATTTATTGGTAGAAACACTTGTGAGGCACTGGGCGATTATTGTGCAGGGCCGAACCACGTTTTGCCAACCTCTCGCACTGCCCGCTTCTCTTCACCGTTGGGCGTATATGACTTCCAAAAAAGAAGCAGCCTGATCCAGGTTTCAAAACAAGGCGCGTCAAAACTGGGAGAAATTGCTTCTATTCTGGCGAAAGGCGAAGGACTCCAAGCACATGCCATGTCGGCAGAATACCGCTATAAAGATTTGTAATCAGAAGGTCCCGAATTCTATTCTTGGTTTCGGCGCCATAGAAACAAGTAGTTATAAATTAATTAAGAAATATAATTTATCCATGTAGACGCTATGTAGACGGAAGATTCGCAAAGTTTGACTGCTAGAAAGTAAATTCCTCTGAACAGAAAGCAATTGAATTTGAAGATTAGGTTACGAAAAAAAGCTGAGAACTAAAATTCGGCAAAACTTGCAACATAGATAAACTAAATTTCGACCAGGATTAGTACTTTCGGAATTAAGTATTATGTCCCAAGAACTTCTACGGCGGCGGCAAATAATGTTCCAGGCAAGCCTGTTCTCGTAAATTTAGGCTAGTACACTGAATTACATTGGCACCAGTCAGGAGAGTGTTGGTGGAGTGTTAACAAGGCAATGCCGTTTCATAGCGGCCGCCTATTATTATTCAGTTTCTCTAGCCCACGCTTCCGCTTCATCGCGTTCGCTTATATCAAAGTAGCGTACTTTGGCTAAGGTGAATACTTTGCAAAAATAGGCCATACCCTTTTCCCAGGTTTTGTCACCAACAATAGCCAGGCGTTCAATATCATTGAAATGCCGAACGCCAAACTTGGTATCTTCCCAGGCCGCACCGGCTGTCCAGCCATGAAAGTCAATCAGCTCCAATAGCATATTGACCTTACCATACTGCTTAATCTGCTGGTCAATTTCGGGTACAAATATATCGTAATCTTCCTTTTCCAGTTTGCCCGTAATAGTGAGATGAATAAATTTCCCTTCTTCCACAAGCGCAATGCCTTTGAATGTTATGGTCATTTCTATCTCCTTTTTATCGTTGCGTTAATTCAGTCCAAGCTTGCTCTAACTTGGTGACAGAAAGTAACATATTAGACGATAATAGTCTGATTGGGTGTAAATGTAAAAATGATCCTCATATAGGTCATTAAAGCTTCTTATGGTCTTTATATGAATCAGTGTTGTCTTGACAAAAGGGCTGATACTTACTATTATGGTTCACAGAAAGATCATGAGAGTGTTTTGTGGTCTATATACGAAACGAATGTAAAGTGATGCCAAAATCAATTACACGAACATACTCACGTTACAGCCGCGATGCATCTTCTCTACTCGGAGGGTTGATCCGCGCTGCGCGAAAAGAACGGAAGCTTACCGCTCAAGAGGTTGCAGACCGCGCGGGCATTTCCAGAGGATTGCTGCAACGTATCGAAAAAGGCGATCTTAAATGTGAGATAGGAGCCGTATTCGAAGTGGCAACCATCGTCGGCGTAAAACTATTTGATGCCGATGAAACTACACTTACTAGGCATATCCGTCAAACTGAGGATAAGTTGGGACTCTTGCCAAAATCCGTGCGCAAGAAATCTAAGGCGGTACGTGATGAGTTCTAATCATGACAAAGAAGCCTATGTTTGGATATGGCTGCCGGAGGAGACTGAGCCTGTTGTTGCAGGAAGACTCGAAGCCGATAACAGTCATATCTTGTTCAACTACGGTAAAAGCTACCTTGAGCGTACCCGCGACAAAAAACCGGCGATTGCGATTTACGAACCGGAGTTGCCTTTAAAAGCTGGAGTCTTGTCCTTGCCCGAAGGCTTAAACATGCCTAGCAGTATTCGCGACTCTGCACCCGATGCGTGGGGACGGCGCGTGATTATCAACAAAAAGCTTGGCCTCAAAGGTGCGAGCACGGATACTGCCGAACTGGATGAACTCACCTATCTTCTGGAATCCGGCTCTGATCGTATTGGAGCGCTGGATTTTCAGCGCTCGCCGACCGAATATGTACCGCGCTTTGCGAATAATGTGGGCATGGAAGAGCTGATTGAATCTGCCGAGCGGGTTGAAAAAGGCGTGCCACTTACAAAGGAACTAGACCAGGCACTCTTTCATGGCTGTTCCATCGGCGGCGCACGCCCAAAAGCCTTGATTGAAGATCAGGGCAAGAAATATATTACCAAATTTTCCTCCAGCACTGACCTGCATAGTGTTGTGAAGGCTGAGTTTATTGCCATGCGGCTGGCCGCATTGGCGGGTTTGAATGTTGCGCCTGTAAAACTCACCAAGGCCGTAAATAAAGATGTTCTCCTGATAGAACGCTTTGATCGCAAACACAAAGAGCAAGGATGGTCGCGCAAAGCTATGGTCTCTGCGCTGACACTGCTTGGTCTTGACGACATGATGGCGCGTTATGCAAGTTATGAAACCTTGGCGGAAATCATCCGTCACCGCTTTACTGATCCAAAAGAAACGCTTGAGGAAGTGTTTTCACGGCTGGTTTTTAACATTCTTTGCGGCAACACCGATGATCATGCGCGGAATCACGCCGCATTCTGGAATGGAAAGATGCTGACCTTGACGCCAGCCTATGACATTTGCCCGCAAGGCCGCACTGGTAATGAAGCTTCACAGGCCATGCTCATTTCCGGCAATAATAATCTTAGCCAGTTAAAATCTTGCCTTGCGACCGCCCATAACTTTCTGCTTTCTGAAGCAAAAGCACGCAGCATTTTTGAAAAACTGATTACCGCAATCGAGCAGAATTGGAACGACGTGTGTAAGGAAGCTGAACTGAATGAGGTGGATAAGAAATTGTTATGGGGAAGACAGTTTTTGAATCCGTTCTCAACCGAAGCGTCCTGAAGACAAAGCTATTTGCGGTGATTAGAAATGTGGACTTACGAGCATAAAGACTGGCCAAAATCATATTTATATGAAAAACGATTACAATTCATGAATTGTAATTATTTTGATATATTTTTGTGAAAATTAGTTATTTTTGGCTGCGTATTGTTGCTGACAGAAAAGCATCCCGCATTTTTTTCTCAATTCGGTGAAATGATATTTTTCCACTTCGTGAATATCTTCATGGCATTGGTGATGAACTGGAAAGATTTTCTTGATGCAGCCTTCATAATATTCTGGATTGTTCGCTTTGCATTGCCCGCAATCTGGCACATGAGGGAACTCACCATTTTTGACCGGCCTGCAAATATCGTCTGAGTCTTCGGGCAGGATATTTCCAATACAGAGCCGTAGATAGCAATGATGGTGTTTATCAATTTTAGAAGAAACCACTGCTTTGCTATTATTGAATCGCCGATTACAGGCCAGACGTTTCTTCCCACGACCCATCACATCATCATGAAACAATCTGTTTCTGAGCGCACCTTCGGCAAATAACCCAGGGTGTTTCATGATTTTTGTAAATGGGAAGCGCATGGCGCTTGTGTATTGATCTTCCTGAAAATTAAGCGGATAAAAAAATAAACCATGAAGTGCTTTTGAGGTTTATTACTGATTCAAATGATTTGCAATGCATACATACTGTGTGACAGACAAATTCTCTGCCCGCATTGTCGGGTCTATCTCAAGCATTTTAAAATCATCAGGCTTCAGAAATTTATTCAGTGTATTACGTAATGTTTTGCGACGCTGTGAGAATGCAGCGGTTACTATTTGAGCAAACAATGCTTCATTTTTAGCAATGTTAACCGGCTGCTTGAGTGGATGCATATAAACAATGGCCGATTCTACTTTTGGTACAGGATGGAAAGACTCAGGTGGCACAATAAAAACTTGTTCCATATCAAAGCAATATTGCAGCATAACTGACAACCGCCCATAGTCAGATGTTGAAGGAGAAGCCACCATACGCGCCAACACTTCTTTTTGTAACATGAAATGCATATCCACAATATTTCTGGAATATTGTTTCAAATGAAACAGTAATGGCGTGGAAATGTTGTACGGTAAATTACCGACAACACGTAAATCCCCCCCTAAAATGGAGAAATCAAATTTAAGCGCGTCGGCAGAATAAATAGTCAATTCTTCTTTAGAAAACTCTTTATCTAATCTTGCCACGATATCACGATCCAACTCTACGACATTGAGATGATCAAGCACCTGTAGCAACGGCTTTGTCAACGCGCCGAGTCCAGGGCCAATCTCAACAACATTATCACCTTTCTTTGGGTGTATCTCACTGATAATATTTGAGATAATCTGGCGATCTGTTAAAAAGTTTTGACCGAAACGTTTGCGCGGATTATGACGCATGATATTGTGAAGTGGTTTTATTTCCAGCCAATGTCATCGCCATTTCGATTGCACTCAACAGGCTACCCGCATCTGCAAGCCCGCTTCCTGCCAGCTCTAAAGCAGTGCCATGATCAACGGAAGTACGAATGATCGGCAGTCCCAAAGTCACATTCACGCCACCCCCAAAACTCGCATGCTTTAGCACTGGCAGTCCCTGATCATGATACATGGCAAAAATACAATCATATTGCCTCAGTTGTGAAGGATTAAACAATGTGTCCGCCGGCACAGGCCCCGTGAGGTGCATACCCGTTTGGCGCATCTTCTCTAATACTGGAATAATAATTTCAATTTCTTCGCGTCCAAGATGGCCCGACTCACCCGCATGCGGATTAAGTCCAGCCACTGCAATACGCGGATTAGGGATGTTGAAACGCGCAATCAAATCACGCTGAATAATACGCAGCTTGGCTTCGAGTATTTCAGCCGTAATTGAATCTGCCACGTCTTTAAGTGGCAAGTGCGTTGTCGCTAATGTTACCCGCATATTGCCACCCACGAGCATCATCACAACCGGGCTGTTTGTAAGGTCAGACAAATATTCCGTATGTCCGGTAAAAGCTATACCGGCATCGTTAATGACGCCTTTATGCACTGGTGCGGTAATCATGGCATCAAATTGCTTTTCACAACAGCCTTGCACGGCGTACTTGAGTGTTTCCAATACATAATGTGCGTTTGCGACATTGAGTCGCCCGGGCTGGGCTGTTTCAGTTAGGGGAACATGGTAAACTTGTAGCTTTCCGACCTCATGCGGATACCATTCGGAATGGTTTATATCAGCGGTCTCTAATGGCAATTGTAAGGCGCTTGCACGTTCTTGCAGTAACGTACGATCAGCGACTACAACTAATTTACATGCTAATGGTTGTTGCGCTATTTGCACACAAAGATCAGGGCCAATTCCCGCTGGCTCACCAGCAGTAAGCACCAACGAGGCGAATTGACTATCCTTCATGCCTCATGATTCTTCTTCATTGGTGCGATACTCAATATAGGCTTCGTCTCGCAACTGCTGCATCCATTCTTGTATGACGACTTCCGCCTTACGTGACCGTATTGCCTGACGTGCAGCGTGGCGTTGACTTTCTGTGCTGACATCTTCCGTACGACGTTCTAATACCTGGATTAAATGCCAGCCAAACGGTGATTGGACGGGTTCACTAATTTGTCCCGGCTGTAAATTGTTCATGGCTTCTTCAAAATCAGGAACGGTATCTCCCGGTGAAATCCAACCCAGATCGCCACCTGACGCAGCACTGCCATCCTCGGAATGCAGTTTGGCTATTTCAGCGAAATCTGCACCATTAGCAATGCGTTCTTTGAACTGAATAATCCGCTGCTTGGCATCGCTTTCAGAAATTAATTCACTGACTTTAACCAAGATATGGCGCGCATTGGTTTGGTCAATAACAACCACAGGATCTTCTTGATCTCGTCGATCCAACAATTTGAAAATATGAAAACCCGTTGGGCTCTGTACGACATCCGTCAAATCACCCTTTTCCAATGGTGACAATAATTCAAAAAATGTTGGCCCCATCTGTGCAATCGGTCGCCAATCAAGCACGCCACCTTGCATGGCATCAGGCGCATCTGAAAATTCCGCAGCCACTTGTGCAAATTCAACACCCTCTTGTAATTTCTTCAATGCCATTTCAGCACGTTGGCTACGCTCCTGAATTTCAAGCGCGTCCATCCGTTCCGACACTAATATTAGGATATGGGCAAGCAGATACTCATCATTACCGACCGCAGAGGTTGCCTGCGTACGCAGGAAATTGTCTACTTCCCCTTCTGTGACATTAACGCGGTGATTGACAGTACGTTCTTTTATTCTTGCCATAATAATTTCATCGCGAATTTCCTGACGAAATTTATTAAAACTGATGCCATCTTCTTCTAAAACAGCATAAAATTCTTGCAGTGATAATTTATTATCTTCCGCAATGCGATGAATGGTTTCGTCAAGCTCGCTATCACCGACGGACATGCCGATTTCCTTGGCATGCTGTAACTGAATCTGTTTGACAATAATGGTTTCAAGCACCTGACTATTCATCGACTCTTTATCTGGCGGTTGAATGTCTTGCTGAAGCAGATTCTGAGTAGCTGTAATAATTGCATTATCCAACTCGCGACTTGTAATGACTTCATCATTCACAACCGCCACGATGTGATCAATAGATCTCACGCCAGAGATTAAGTCTAGATCTTGATCTAATTCTTGTTCTTGTTCTTGTTCTTGTTCTTGTTCTTGTTCTTGCTCTTGCTCTTGCTCTTGCTCTTGCTCTTGCTCTTGCTCTTGCTCTAAGTCATTTTCAGAATCTTGTTCAAGAGCAAACGTATAAAAAGATACAAATATAATGAATAATGTGAAAAAACAAGAAAGTGTTTTTTTAATCATTTCGATATTGAATTGCCGATTAGTGTTTAAAAAATGTTGTTTCTATAATAATTTGTTAAATACTTTAGGCTGTGAGATCTGCTTCATATCAGTGAATACTGGTATAACCAGGTATACTTCGCTGCATCACACGCAATGGATTAGAACCAATTTCCATCAAACCATTCAGTTCCAACTGTACAAAAACTCCAGTAGTTGTTCTTTGCGTTGCGGTAGTCAATTTTTGCAATACAACACGAAATTTCCAACAGCATGCCACATATTCAAAACCTGCCAAACCCGCCAGGAGTCGATCATCTTTCAATGAATAGTTTACACGCGCCACACTATGCAACCTACTAGTAATTGGCCACTGAATAGAAGTGTCAACCTGTTTAATAGAAGTGTCGAACGTGTTAATCGCAACGAGTTCTCGAACATCACGTATAAAACGGTAGCCCAGATTGAAAACTTTTCCTAATTCTGGCTGATAGCTGATACCAGCACGGATTTTTTCTGTCCGTAATGATTTCTGATCCAATTGAATATTAAAGTCGGTACTTATTTCC
>JAJFJK010000188.1 GCA_021774075.1 Nitrosomonas sp.
TATGTCGTAGTTAATTGTTGAATTTTACAGCCATCTGATTACAAATGATTTTTTGGCTACTAAAAAATAGCATAACTTAATGATTAATAAGATATCAATTAATTTTACAAATCATTTTCAACAACTAATTGCGACATAGCCTAAATTAACTTGCCCGCAATGTAAAAGTACGACCGTCAAAAAAATATACAGAAATATAGAACTGTGATAAATTATCGTACTGACAACATTTCAGTAACAAGTATAATCCAAAATTATATATTGGGGCATCCAAATGACTAAGTTAAATAAACCAAAGAACAAATTTATACGAAGCAATTACATAATGATATTAAGTTGCGCGGCGTTCTTTATTGGCAGCACGCACGTCAACGCAGATGCGTACTACGGATTTCTTGAACCAGGAGAGGTTAGTCATTTTATATTAACCGCAAAAAGCGACAGACGACTTGGGGTCGGGGTAGATACAGTCAAAAATGTTGACCCACCCGTCGATACGAGATTCTTCCCGATACAGTTCACATTCAATGCAAACGGACTCCCGCCAGATGAGCACTTTGATTTTTTCCTGGACGGACTCACACAAGGGAGGAACACGTCAGTATCCTTTAACGGCGTTACGAATCTAAGGCGTTTAGGCGTAAGCTATTTTGATGTTGAAGCAGGGGACACGCTAAAAGTTAAAATAGAACCCAGGTTAGTAAGCTGGTTTGATCAGGATGGCCCCGCAGGAAGTTCACGACATAGTTAGGACACAAATCTTTTTTTAATATCTGCCAACGGCGCAACCGTCTCGGCAATACCTGAGCCCGAACAATATTTAATGTTGATAATGGGCCTAGCAGGCATGTTCGGCTACGCGCGTTACAGACGGCGTATCTGAGTATTCGTTGAAGTAAGTTTTACCTTCAATGCATCTTAGCCCGGCACAACACCATCGCCGCCAACGCTTAACGTACAGTCCCAGTACCATAGCCATCTCTTCGGAGGTGGCTTTTTTGGTTTTCTGTTGCTCATAAAGCCGGATGAACCGTTCAACGTATTTCTTAACTGTAATATTTGCTACACGTAATGGTTCTCTGGAAAAGTGATAACCTAGAAAATCAAAGCCTTTCTCAATTCTTCCTATAAATGTTTTATCGGGATGTTGCTCGACTTTTAGTTGGTTAAAGCATTCATTCATCCGTTTGATTGCTTTTCTGTTTTGCCATTTGGTCTTGGTCATGATAATTATGTCATCCATGTAACGGACGTAGTAACCATTGAATTTTGCAAATAATTCATCCAATACTTTCAGATACAAAGCACCAAATATCGGACTTAAAGAACAGCCTCTTGAAATACCTTGCGTAATTTCACGATAATTGCCGCCATACTCTACGGTTCTATGAATAATCTGATAAAGATATCGCCGAAGACTTTTATTCTCAATGTGTGTGTAAAGCTTTTCGAACAGCAATTGTTGATCGATTGATTCATAGAAGCTCTTTACATCAGTTTTGCAGACAAACTGATAATGGTCTAACTGTTGCTGAACACCTGCCACACATTGCTTCAGCCCACCATGCCCTTTAACATGCATACAGGACTTTGATAGCTTGAGTTGCCTTTGTAATGGCTCTGCCAGCACTTTTAAAACTAGAGCATCTGACGAGCACCATAGATGAATGACTTGGCTGTCTTGTTTGACAATACGTTTTAACGGAGAAAAAACGTAATTGCCGTTGACGATTTCTTTCAGCAGCCTCGACTTATTCTTTTCCCACGCATGCCTGAAAAACCATATATCCGCATTGGGTGGATAATCTTTTCGTTGCTGGCATAACCAACGGTAAGCCGCATCTAGTTGCTGCGAAGTGATGGGTATGGGTTGGTGTGGTGGTGTTTTTTTAGGCATAACAGGAATTCACAAAACGATATCTGTTAATGCGTCCTGTTTAAAATTAATTTGATCTATATTTGAAGATAAGGCTCATCTATTCATGCAGTGAATTTTAACCCGAAAATAAAAAAGACCGGTTTCAGTCACATTAACTCTTATACGTATAGATATAAAAATTAGGGTTTGCTGAATGACCGCTTCTCAAGGTTGAATAGCCGTTCACTGGAATCTGGTGACCGGCTGTTGTTGGCCGGCAACCTACTGTCAGGTTGTATCAAAATTAATTTAGCGCGGTGCCTGATCAGATCTGCTAGCAGGACAGGTATTGTCGAAAGTTGCATCACTTTGTTAGTAACCGAACCTAATAAATAGACTTTTGACTACGCCCATTCCACGCGGGCTAATGACAATCCGATCAAACAGTTTTTCTTTCGCAAAATTCACTATCATTTCTGCTGGTTAACAAACTACAATATGAACCTGACAAGTAAGTTCCGCTTGCCCCAATAATTCACGTGCATTCTGCGGCGCGGTAGGGCGGATAAGAGAAGCGCTATCCGCCAATTTAATAATTGCCATACTTCAATTAATCTTCCTTCACCAGAAACTGAAATATATAATATGATCGAAAAATAGAGTTTTATTAAACTTACCATGCGGTGGATGACGCAAGCTTATCCACCCTGTCGCGCTGAACCCATCAATACAAAGTGGTTGGTACACAGTGACATACCACAACGAAAACATATTCACACAACAATGCGAAACACTTTGTCATTCTTAAAGTTAATGTGATGACCGCTAAAACCTGGACTGACATTAAATTACCCGTACCGGATTGGATCAATATTTGGGTTGAAGGTATCCAGCAGAGTTTCCCAGAGGTTAATCAGAGAATGACGCTGGTGATAGATTTGGCACGCACGAATTTGAAATACGGCGGCGGGCCATTTGGTGCAGCTGTTTTTAATAAGCAAACAGGTGAGCTTATCGCGCCGGGAGTCAATTGGGTAATTTCAGGGAAATCTTCTTTGTTGCATGCAGAGGTGATGGCGTTGACTTTGGCTGAGCGGTCACTTGACGGGTATGAACTGGCAAGTCATGGTGTATTTGAGCTGGTTACTAGTACTCCTTCAACTTGATATTTTAGGGTACAGCGCTCACAAGATGTTTCGACACAAGGCGCAGCACGCAGACAATCGTTGTTCCCTTGGCAAGTGCTGCAACGCAGTGACGGGACATCTTGTGAGCGCCCTTCGGGTTAGCTTTTCAGCGTCACTGGCGGTGTTAGGTCTCTTGACAAGGAAATGACCATTGCCTGCAAGACCTGCCTTGCCAGTAACACTGAAAAGCTAACTGTACCCTAAAATATCAAGTTGAAGGAGTACTAGTGTGGAACCCTGTTGTCAGTGCCTGGGTGCGCTGGTATGGAGTGGCGTTTCATCGGTTGTGTGTGGAGCGCATTCTGAAGATGCGCAAGCCGTCGGGTTTGATGAAGGCCCACGCCCGTTAAATTGGGAACAAGAATTAGTACAAAGAGGTATTAGTGTGCAGCGAGAGGTGTTGCGTCTTGAAGCGATAGACGTCTTGCAAAGCTATACTGGAAAAATTTATAACGCTAATTTGCAAGTGCTAAGTAAATCATAACCCTAAAAAGATGACAAACGATGAACAACGCAGAAAATGAACAAATCAAGCAGAAGCTTTTTGACTTGAGAGCAGCACTGCAAGAACAGGAAGAAGCGGCCAAGGAAGCAGGTCAGCCCGTAGAACTGGATCAAGCTAGGGTTGGCAGGTTGTCGCGTATGGACGCCATGCAGTCGCAGCAAATGGCGCTTGAAGCAGCCAGAAGGCGTCAGGGCCAGTTGCAGAAAATTAGCGGAGCATTGCAGCGTATTGAGTCGGGTGAATACGGCAGTTGTTTTGTATGCGATGAAGAAATACCGATCCGTCGGTTATTAGTTGATCCTACCAGTACACGTTGTGTAGCATGTGTTGAGGGCTGAATAATCAACTCAGCCCGGGAGTCACAGTTAGAAAAATGCTAATTATTGTCCATCGTCCTAATAAAGGCATTGGCCTCATTAATGGATTTTTCCATGGAGACGATCAAAGCCGAGACATCCGATTCGATTGAACCCAATTCTCCTTTTAATGAAGCAATAGCGCGTGCGTTGAGATTGTGTTTGAGAAATAGCACCTGATCTTTGAAGACAGTCAGTATGGGGGCAATTTTAGCTTCGGCATTTTTCATGGAAGTAATGAGCTGCTTATAGTGTGTGCGGGTTGCGTCCAGTTTTTGCTGACTGTTGCGTTTTAGTTTGGCACTGCTGTACTGGGTAATTTCGTCTTCCCATTCTGAAAATAAGGCTTCTGATACATCTTCTATGGCGGCAATTCGATCATTAACTTCTTCGGCTTTTTCCACACTGGCTTCGTATTCGTCATTTAGTAAGTTGTAGGTGGCTTCCAGGTCGCCGCCCTTAAAGTTGGTGACTGCAGTGAATTGTGCTAGGGCGGATTTGAATTGTTCCTTGGTTTCTTCTTGTGTGTCACGGGCTTTTTCAACGCGGGATACCATGACATCCCGTTTGGGAATACCAATCTTTTCTAAGCCTTCGTAATACATCGTGGAGCATGCAGTCAGCGCAAAAAATACTGAGAGAATGATTAAACGAGAAAGATAGTTCATGGTTGTCTCCATTGGGTCATTTAAATGAAAAAGATTTAAGGGCACCCTTAAATTTAACGTATTGCGCCACGTCGAAGCAGTTGCCACATCACTTTAAAGCCCCAGATGACAGGGTGGCGACGTAGCATGGGGGTGATTTCAACCTGGATGCCGGTGTGTCGCTCAATTTTCCAGGCGGCATAATCCAGACAATCTCTAAACGTAATGGTGGCTTTGGACAAGCGCAGTATGGATAACATTCTGCCTTGCCAACGGCGTAACCGCCAGTGCCATAGCGCTTTTTTACGTGACTTATTGTCACTTAAGCATTGGTAGCTACCATCAGGCTGGCCTTCCAGTAATCCGGCCAGGGCAGGTTCAGCCGCTGCTGTGAGTTTGGTAAAGTCGTCCAGATTAAGCTGTGCCAGATCACGCGCACGTGTTTCTTGCTCAGCTCGCAATTCGGCAGCATAAGTAAACATCAGGCAACGGGTCCAGATCTCTTCAACATTTACGCTTTCTGCTTTAAGCGCTTTAAAGCCAGATTCCAGGAAAGTCACCACGGCATGAGCTATTGCCAAGTAAATACGTTGGCGGGTGGGTTCGTCACGCGCATAAAGCAATCGTGACGGTTGGGCGAAACGTGCCCAAATATAGGAGTGGAACCAATATTGTGAACCGCGTCCAAAATCAACGGTGGAAATAACCGCATATTTGGCGCGTAATGTTTTTTCACCATGTGCAACTTCAAGGTAGAAAACATTAGGTGCCAGCCATGCATTCAAAATACTCAGGTGACGTTGTGAATAAGCTTTCTTGTAATCATCAACGATTACATAAAGATCAACGATTCCCTCATCCAGATTGCCAGAACGAAGACACGAGCCGTATAACAGCACGGCATCCAGTGATGCGTCAAAACGTGTGACCAATGCATCAACCAGCAGTGCGAAATCAGCTGAAACAGCGCGACTACATTGTGATGACACTTCAGTAATCAACTGAGTCGGGAGTTTTTTTGTTGCGTTGGTCACCGGGTCAGTCATGCTGTTTTCCTATAAGACCATAAAAGTGATGGGTTGTGATGCTGAAAGCCGTAAGGGCTCATCCTGACTAACCGAACGATACAGCTCGCCATCAACAATATATTCATCATCTATATGCAAAGTCAGTGAAGCGGTATTATGACTATAATACCCGTCTTTTTCTTTTAAAACATGGCCGCGACCAGAGAGTAGGGGCCATAATGAGCGCCAAAGACGTTTACGCTGTTGATCCACCAATGTGACATGCAGTGGCGCCTGTTCTTGCCCCCAATAAGGGCGAATATTTAATAATAAGCAATCCAACGCGCTGACTAGTGCAAGTAAATAGGTGCCTTCATGGACACGCCCATTATCTTCTGTCATTGACATTTTGACTGGCGCCCATTCACTTTGGTGGCGACCGAGCATCATGCCGATAAGCATACCAATAACTGATCGCAGCATAATGAAAAAAGTAAAAACACCACCGGTGACACCCAATTGTTTGACGCTGCTGCGGGAGAATTTTACCCCACGTGCAACCAACCCAACGGCAAAAAAGAAGCCATAAATGGTGTCTGCGCCAGCTTGCTCGATACACAATGCCGGGCGTTGTACTAACTGAGGTGTGGCTGGTTTCTGAAGATAGTCACGTAAACGCTGTAACACTTGTTCGGGTTTGCCACACACACCTATATCCAGAGAGGTCATATTGGTGGTGCCGCCTGGAATAATCATCAAAATAGGCCACTCTGTTGGTTGGGATCTTGCAAACAGGTGGCCAAGTATTGCTAAAGTGGTGCCATCACCGGCGATCACGACCAAAAAATCAATATCAGCTTGTAACAGCGTATCGATTGCTGTTTTGAAAGTGGGTGCGTCGGTTGCCTCACAGACTAATATCTCAGGTAAATTATCGAGTGCTTGTTGAATGGGTTTTGTGCGTTTACGAACTTGCCCGCTCAGTGGATTGAGCAAACAGCCGACTTTAGCTGTGCCATTTTGCAGGCGCTCAACCCTTGATTGTATGGACATTAATTGTGATCTTTAGAAGGTGCGGCATGTATTTTCCCGGTATCAATGGGTGCGCGGGTAAAGATGCGGACAGCCAGTTGATTTCTATCCTTACTGGGATTAATGTCTTGTAACCAGGAGCGTAATTCACCGTCTTTACGTTTCACCTGCCAGGCAGCGAGTAATCGCACGGTCAGAATCCCCGTCGAGATCAAATGCCATATCACAACTAAAGACAGACCAATATCAGGCCGGTCAATTAACCATCCGTAGGTTAGTAGAAGCAGGTTAGGGTTGCGTCGCGCAGTAATCAGGCGGTTATACGAATCTATTTTGTGCCAGATAAAAATATCGTAGGATGCTAGCCAGAGGAACGCCCCTTCGCATAAGCGGCCACCCACATAGCCAATAAACATGAGCCACATGAGTATTTCCAAACCGACCATGGGCGTTGCTGTGGATGCCAAACCAATGCCCCAGGCCAGATACCAAAAGGGCGGATGAACAATATCTAGGCCATGATCAAGCACATCACCAAATTTGCTTGAGGTAACGGTAACACGCGCCAATTTCCCGTCGACCGTATCGAGAAAAGTCATAAACCAGCCCATTAGCAGCCCAATTGCAAAAAAACCGTACCAGAATGCGACGCCTGCCAACACGGCAAATACAACACTCAAATAGGTGACATGATTGGGTTGCCAACCATGGCGCACACAAAAGTGCGTTGACCAGAATGCCGGTAATGGCCAGAGCCATTTGGTGACCAGATCTGTGACGCCTTTGTACGATCCTGAAAAAAGCTCTTTTTCCAACAGTTTGCTGTTTTCAGGTGTGATGGGTAATACGTAGGGTGGGTCTTTCTTTTTCAGATTCTGCTGAAAGTCTATGTTTAAATCTTCCAGGCTATAACGGGGTAGGGCAAATAAAGCATGTTTATCGTAGTCTTTAGCCTCGCTTGCCAAATCTTTCAGTAGCGGCAGGGCTTGCAGGCCATTGGTACGGATTGCAGCAGGCATATTATCACTGCTGTATAACGATAGTTTCTCCTGCCTGTCGATCAATGCGCTTAATACCCGGGGGTCGAATAAATGATTGGCGCTTAGAAATAATACCAATTCGTTGGGTGGTATTTCTTTGGTATTTTCAATCAGTGAGACTTGGTCATTTGCTTTAATCATGCGCTGCAAACGCTCTCGACCATTCAGTCCCCAAACCTTTGTTGTGTTCTCACCGAAGATATAAATATAAGTGGTTGAAGTTGGCATGTGTAAAATGGGTGTCCGGTTTCTCTAAGGAAGTTTTCGTAAATCCGATGAGCTTACAATAGATTCTACTTTATCGCTATACTGAAGCCTGTTAATAGTGCAGCGATTTATATAGATCAGAGATATGCCTGAAAATATCATTTGGCGTCCTACAACCGTTACAAGACTAGAAAGAAGCAATCAGAATGGGCATAAAAGCGCTGTGCTGTGGTTCACCGGTTTATCAGGCTCCGGGAAATCCACTATCGCACATGCCGTGGAAGAAAAATTATTTCAAATAGGGTGTCAGACTGTGGTTTTGGATGGTGACAATGTGCGCCATGGTTTATGCGCTGATTTGGGTTTTTCAGATCAAGATAGAACAGAAAATATCCGGCGCATCGGTGAGACGACAAAACTGTTTGTTGAAGCCGGGATCATCACACTGACGGCTTTTATTTCTCCATTTGGTGCTGACCGCGAAAAAGTGCGTAATCTATTTATGCCGGGTGAATTTCTTGAAATTCATTGTCGATGTGCGCTTGATTGTTGTGAGCAACGAGATGTCAAAGGCTTCTACCAAAAGGCCAGAGCAGGTGAAATCAAAGAATTTACCGGTATATCCTCACCCTATGAAGCACCTGAGAATCCTGAGTTGGTTTTGCATACTGACCAATCTTCAGTAGAAGAGTGTGTGCAAAAAGTGATGCATTTATTGCAACAGCGGTGCATTATTCCATTTGATTAAATTGGGAAATGTTGTCGAGCAGTTTGGGTCATAGGCTACTGCTTGTTCAAATAAGCGCAGTATTTTGGCAGAATGTTTCTTGCTGTGCTTATTGGTCAAGCGTGATGATGCGACGGATTTGATCATTGCGGAAACCAATCATGCTGGGGCGCAGAACGCCGGGCAGGGTGATGATATCATAGAATTTACTCACCACACCTTCAATATTTAACCAATGTGGCGTGCTGCCAGTTTTTAAGTCAATCACATACAAACCACAACGTGCTTCAACTTTTTCTTTTGCCAGATGCCCATCCAGCGGTAGGCCCCGGAATGTTTTGGAAATAAAAAGGTGTGAGACCTAACATTCCGGTGCCATGCAAGGATATAATTTGAGGTGACGTGGGATCCCCAGTGGTTTTTATTTATACATAACACAATGTTGAAGTTCGCTCCTTACTCTAATCGAAAAACTTGTCGTAATGTTAGACCTGTTGTCACCTTTATTGGATATGCTTGACCTACGGAATACTAGACCTGTTCTCCACTCTACTATATAGACCTGACCCCGCGACTGTAAGTAGGCTACTTATATAGACCTGACCCTAGTGGTGTAGACCTGACCCTAGTGGTGCATATCAGAGCTTAACCCCGTATTCCAGTTTTGCGGCACCACTTCAACACCCTCTCAAAACAGTTAGAAAAATTAAGAGAATTATTTTTTTCATTATTCACAACTACACTGACTTTTAAAAGCACTTAACAGATTCTTTGATGCCCCTACAGCTGCATCATACCTATTTGCTCCTGGAAATACGTCACCAAATATATGCCTAAAACTAGGCATCCCTCCCATCCATGCTTGGACATCTTCATGCCCTGGGGCAAATGAATCCTGCACAGCATGTAAGGCTCTAGCTAACCCTTCCTCTGTACATTTAGCAAGACTTATATTGACGTACTCTAAATACTTGGCTACGGCTAGATCAGGATCTTCGTCTGTTTTGCCGTTTCGCATATGGTGCCAGAATGCATTTTCTGGCAATTGAGTACCCTCATAAGCATCTACTCTTTGCACTTCACCAGGCAATGTAAAGCCCCACTCATTACTCCAGCTCCACCCTATAGCATCTTTAGTTATTCGTCTATGCAATCTAGAGCTTAGTAATCCATACGAGTCAATATAGTTCACCGGATTCCCCCCAACATACCCAAAGTATTAATCCAACCAGCTAAGCCAATCGGATCACTCTGAATATACCGTCCAATCTCTGGGTCGTAATCCCTGAAGTAATTGTAATGTAATTCCGTCTCTTGGTCGAAGTATTGTCCAGGAAAACGAATATTATTTTCAAAGGTGTTGACTGAAACCGTCGCTTTACCAAACGGTGTGTGCGTGGCTTGCCAAACAATCACTTGGTTTTTATCTGTGATAGCTTTGGGTGTGCCCAAATGGTCATTGTGGTAATAGTAAATATTATTACCACCAATTATTGTTGGCGTATCAGTCCTACGCCTTAAGTTCGTAGTATCACCACCTTTGGTAGAAACAATTTGAGCAAAAAGATGACCATTAATCAATATCGCATGGATATTCTCAAACACATGCCTAACCTCATTATCAGCTGATTTCTCTTCTTCAACTCTTAACTCATAACCAGCTATGGTTTTCCATTTATTTTTTAATGTATCGCTGACTAAATGGTAATTAAAGCTCAAACCATTAAATTCTGCTGTTCCTTGATTATTTGCGCTATAAACCACAACATAACCAATGGTTTCTGTGGCATGGGATGAGTTTTTATTCGCTTCTTCTTCAAAGATGGCCACTTTAAAACCCGACTCAGTCAGTTGTTTACTGCTGACCGTAAAAGCAGAAGCATCATTTGACGTTTGAGGGGTTAAGATAAGTGTTGGTTGCCCTGTGAAAGCTTGTGAAAAATTTACCGTAGTAAACTGGCGGTCACCGGAAATATCAACCGTTCCAACTTCCCAAATACTGCCGTCGGCTTGTACATGCCTACCTTGTGGTAAAGCAACAATGGACATTGACTCTTGAGCATGATTACCATCTAAATAATCCCATTCAGCAAATCGCACATCAACACTATCACTAGTGATATTTTGTACTGCAACGACACCACGATCACTACCGTGATGTGTCGGCGTTCCAACTAAAACTACTGGCGATGTTACTGAGGTTGGAAATTGGTGTGTTTTCCATTGCTGGTTAGTGGTTTCTTCACTAACAATTGCGCTTTGAGTGGCGGAGTATGTCATTTTAGCTAAAGGCTCAGTACCTTGATAAACATATTCTGTAGTAGTAACTCCGCTTTCATCGGCTTCTGCAATTAACTGACCATTCAAATCGTAAATAAAATGGGTTTTGATACCATTGACTAACTTGGAACTACGTTCGCCTTTAAAGTTGTAACGATACTCGGCGTTCATTCCCGCTTTTGATGCGGTGGCTAATCGCCCTTGTTGGTTGTAGGTAAACGTTAAATCATTTTTAGTTAAGGTATTACCAATGGCATCCCGGGTAAAAGTCTTTGCATTACTGCCAGTAACACTCGCCAGTTGATGGCTATTTGTTGCGTAGACATAGCTGTCGACGTCGGCATTGTCGGTTTTATTGAGTCGGTTGCCGACTTTATCGTAAGCAAACCCTAAATCACCATACTCGCCATTAGCCGTTAACAATCGGGATAACTTGTCATAGCTAAAGCTTTGAGTGTTATTGGCATCAGTTGGGTTGGTGATTGAGGTAATGTTATTGTTTAAATCATAAGTCATTTGATGGATGCCAGTTGTGGATTTATCCGTTAACCGATAATCCAAATCAAAGGCCTGGGTCATGACTTTTCCGTTGCCATAGGTCAAACTGGTCATTGGCCCAAAGGGTAAATACTCAATGTTGCTTGCTAGCGTTTTAGTCTGCGTTTGATAGGTCGAGGTAACGCCGTTTACTCTTGCTAAACTATCAAAGCTATAGCTAATGACGCGACCACTAGGGTAAGTGATACCAGTCGCTTGCCCGTTGGAATCAAAGTGATATTCAGTCACATAGTTTTTACCTTCAATGACTCGCGTTTCTTTAGTCACCTGACCAAAAGCATTATAAAAATAATGAGTTGAACCCGTTTGGTCCGTTACTGAGGTCAACTGTCCGATACCTTTATTGCCGTTAGCGGTATCATCATAGTGATAAACGATATTCTCCGAAGCATCAGAATAAGACTGAGTGAGCACTCGATTAAGCGCATCATAGGTAAATATGGTAGTGACATCACGTGCATCTGTTTTCGTCAACAGATTGCCAGCCACATCATAGGTATAGTTCGTTACGCCTGTATCAGGACTGATGATTTTCTTGACTTCATTGAATGAGTTATATTTATACTGAGTGGCTTTATTTTCAGGATCCGTTACTTTGACGCGGTTACCGGCAGAATCATAACGATTTTGAATCGAACCTTGTAACTTATCTGTCGTTTTTATCGGGCGGTTAAATCCATCAGATAAGTAGACAGCCTTGTCATTATTCTTATCAGTTTCACTCACTAGATTGCCCATCGCATCATAAGCAAAACGCGTTTCACTGTGCGTCTGAATGGCTTTTGATACTTGACTTAATTCATTGTATTCGGTTTGCTCGCGATAATGCACCGTCCCATCACTCGCCATTATTTCCGTCGAAATGACATTGCCACGTAAATCGCGGATGATGTTGAATTGGTTACCTTGTGGACCGGTAATGTTTTTTAAACGTGAGGCGCGGTCATAGGTGTGAGTTAACGCTACACCTTCAGGATTTGTTTTTGTTATTAATAAACCCGCTTTGTTATAAGTCAAAATCGTCGAGCGACTTCCTTGTTGAATTTGTGTTGGCTGACCTCTCAGGTTTAATGTGTAGTTCGTGATTAAGCCATTAGCACTTTTAATCGACGTGGGTCGTCCTAACACATCATGCGCTAACACTTCATAAGGCTTTTGCGCTAAGGCATTGGTTACCGATTGTTTAAACCCTTGATCAGTATATTCGGACAGGGTGATATCATTCACATCGGTGCGCGGCCCATCCATTTTTATTAGATTACCAAACGCATCATATTCAAAAAGATGTTTGCGTTGCTCTTGAAAAGTACGACTGGTTAACCAGCCTTTATCGTTATAAGTATATTCCGTTTTCTTTCCGTCTTTAGTTATCGATAGCGGCAAACGTTTTTCCGTATCCCATTGGTATTGAGTGAACGTACTTTCCCCGTTCTCCCCTATACTAAAGCGAAATAAATCCAACCCTTGTGCATTGCGTATATGCTCTGTGGTGGTGCCATTAAAATCGGTTTGGGAAGATAGACGACCAGAACCATCAAACTCACGGAGTTGTTTATTGTCGCCACAGGCCGGACAATCTATCGATGATATTCTGCCATTTTCAAAGGTATAGTTTTGCAATCGACCCCGTTTATCAGTAACCGTCCGTAAACCATCAACGCCATAAGCAATACTAGTGGGGGTGGTTGCCGGGTCTGCATTCGTTTCTGTCACCCGTCCATATTCATCATAGGCATACGATAGCACCACTGCGTTCTGTTCATTTTTGATTGAGGTGAGCAATAACGGGTTTCTGGTATCGTCATAGTGTAAGGTAATTGTGTCAAACTCATCGGAATCGGGTGTTGGCTTTTTGATGGATAATAAACGTTCGGATGCGTCAAAATTAAAGGCGTAATTCTGTCCTTCAAAACCAAAACTGTAGATTGAACCACTGCCATTGGCTACTCGATTAATATGGTTGATGGGAAGTGCTTGCGTGCCTTTTTGTAGTGAGTAACCTACTAGTTGATTAGCTTCGTATTGATAGTGGAGCAGAGTGCCATCATTCTTTTCAATTTTAACCAAACGCCCTTTGATATAGTACTCTTTGTCTAGATTGGCTTTGGTATAGGTATAAAAACCGTTCTGGCCGGTTAACTTGCCTTTGTTATTGGCACGGGTTGGATGCCAGCCTTCTTCTAGCAATAAAAACCTACCGGGTATGACATAGAAGAATGACTCCTTCTCACCGTTAGCTCGTCAAATACTCACAAACGTCTGATCTGACTCAATCCAGTTATAGGTTTCCCAAGCATCATCCTCGAAAGGCGATAAACCCGCAGGGGCAACTCGGCTATCGTTAGCATTAATCCATTGGGTTTTGACGTCTTGAATGGTTTTTTTCGTACTATTAGCATCGGTCGAATAAACAAAGTCTAATGGAAAGTTATTCCCTAATTTCGCCAATAAGCCAGTATTAGTCAGTGGTGCATATTGACCAATATTCTGAATGCTGATGGATTTAGTTACTGCACCATCGAAGGCATCAACGCCGTTATCGACCGGAAGGCCCTCTTCACAATCCTTTTGTTCAAAATCTATTACAAAGGGTAACGGATAAATAGGAAACGGTTCACCCGTGGTACCGTTTTGAGTACAGCGTGCCATCTGCCAGTACACCATTTTCCAAGGAGCCGAACTGAGGGAAGCCGGATATATCGCATCAAAAACTACATGACCAAAACCTCCTTTACGTATGAAATTACCCGGAACGGCTACCCAAGTCCCCTCTGCTAAGATTTCACCGTCACCATCTAGCACGTCACAACTGCCAGTTTGTGGCATAAATTGTTTATTGTTTTCAGCGAATTGATGGCATTGCGCGGTCACTGCATAAAAATCACTACCACTAAAATGTGTGACCTGTTTGCTTTTGTCCATCAGTTGATTGTGATAATTAAGAAAATTATTCTGTAAGGGTTGAAAATGACCAAAGCCAGGGTTCACGCCGTTAAAATCAATCACATTACACTTAAACGGGTTTTCATCCGGTGCGCTGTGAAGTGGCGTGATAATAGAAAAAAATAATAAAAAAAAGGCTAGTCGATAAGCGGTTGATCGTTTAGGTGTCGTTCGTTTCAAAGTGACATCCTTATGGTAATGATTCTTGTTCATTTTTTTAAATATAAACATTCCTCACCTCCCCGTTTGATATGACATTTTGATGGCTGTTTTATTTTGTTTCGATTAATCCAGGCGATGCATAATTGAGGCAAAATTGTAATGGATCAGTATTTGATTAGCTTTCAAGTAGGACAGAATTCAGAAGACACATCACTTAGATACTGGATTTTTTAGCCATTATAAATCTAAAGATTCTGGTCAGATTACCATCAAGTTAAGTAACGACGATGTGAGAAAACTCACAGTCAAAATCATCAATGTTCCCATTAAAAAGCGTAATAACCAAAGAACCTAAACAAGCGTGCATTCTATAGGGGCGTCACACGGTTATTTCGTCTTTTTCCAAACTAACTGCCTCCCATGAGAGCGCCTTAATAAATTCAATAAAACAACTGCAATAAACAACTGGGTCAGTTCTAACATTCAAACATATAATGCAATGAACCTAACCTAACCACGGGACAATCGGGCATAAATTTTCTTTATCCATTGCCCACGTACGTAAAAGGTGTCAGGTCCAACATTAATACATTTCTATGCTAAACTCCAACCATGACAAGGCCTTTAAGACTAGAATATGCAGGCGCGCTTTATCATGTCACTTCCAGGGGAGACAGGCGTGAGGACATTTACCTGGATGATAACGATCGAAAAGAATGGCTACAAGTATTAGGCCATGTTTGTAGTCGTTATAATTGGGTGATTCATGCCTATTGTCAGATGACCAATCATTATCATTTTTTGGTAGAAACAGCGGACGGAAACTTATCCAAAGGCATGCGACAGTTAAATGGT
>JAJFJK010000189.1 GCA_021774075.1 Nitrosomonas sp.
TATGTCGTAGTTAATTGTTGAATTTTACAGCCATCTGATTACAAATGATTTTTTGGCTACTAAAAAATAGCATAACTTAATGATTAATAAGATATCAATTAATTTTACAAATCATTTTCAACAACTAATTGCGACATAGCCAAAAATTTCTTAGTAATTTAGTAATAAAAATAAACGGGCAAATCTATGTGCCCGTTTATATTCGTAAAACGATTTGTTTTATATTTTGTTTTGAAATATAGAATCCCCATTCCCTTCCTATTAACTCCTTTGTGAGTAATTCAGCTTCTTATTATCAATCAACATGTTAACAAGTGCGACAATATGTCGCATTGCTATTTCCTTTACTGAGCCAGATAATGTAGTTAACCATGTAAAGTTAGATGTTATAACTATCCTATTATGTTTGACAAAGAATTTAAGTCACGCACTATAGAAAACTCATTTAGAGAACAACGACGATGAAATATAGTTCAATGAAAAAAAATATAATAGCCGCCTTAGCTGCTTGTTCAATCGGTTATGCCGGTATCAGCAGTGCACATGATGCTGGTGCAACGCTTGATCCCAATGGCACTGTCAGCAATTTTACCGGTATGGCATTTGTTTCTTGTGGTAATGATGGTAGTGGGCCTTCAGACCGTCTTCAGGTCAGTATTAGGGACAATTCTCCCCCAGTTCCGGGTCTGTTAGTAAATGTACAGATTTATAAAGGTAATAAGGCAAATAGCATTACTGATACGGTTTCAGGAGACGCAGATTACAGCGATGTTATAACCTTGCAAGGTGGCCAAGGGGTATATTGGATATTAGTGAATAAAACGGATGTTGGCCCTAGAGATTTTGACCTCCAATATCATTGCATAGGGAGCGATGGATTTACACATACTGGAACAGATATTGGTGTGGCGCAATTCGGCGAACCATTCTTCAATCCTCAATAGTAATCTGTCTTCAGCTATTACTGTGAGAGACCGTTCGAAAGGTAACTGATTATGATAAATCGAATAAAGCTTTTTGTTTTTGTGGGCTTGTTATTAAGTTTTACGGCGACCCCAGCGGCTGCTGAGCATGGTGAGGTACCAGCCTCTTGCTCATTGACAGCAATGGATGGTACACCTGTACATAATCTAACAGAACTGCAGGGAAAAGTCGTTTATGTTGATTTTTGGGCTTCCTGGTGTCCGCCTTGTGTCCGGTCTTTTCCTTTCCTCAATGAACTTGAACATGATTTGAAGGATCAGGGTTTGCAGGTCATTGGTATTAATCTGGATGAGAAAATTGCAGATGCGCAAACATTTCTTGATAAATATCCGGTAGATTTTGAAATTGCACTGGATCCCGACAAGCAATGTGCTACAGATTTTGGTGTTATTGCTATGCCTTCTTCTTACCTGATTGATCGGAAAGGTGTTATCCGCCATGTGCATCGCGGGTTTCGGTCTGAAGAAGCGAAGGAATTACGCCTAGCCATTGAATATCTATTGACCGAACCGCTGTAAATTCGTAAACCGCTATGAATGCCGAGCAATGTAAGCCAGATTGGACTTGCCATACAGGCAGGGGCCTTAAAAGCTTGCGAACCTGATAACCATGAAAAACGCGCAAATAGAGTTAGTTTTATTATTGCTGTGCCTAAACCTGACGGGTTGTGTGAGCTTGGCACCGTGGGAACGTGGCATTCTTGCAAAGCCCCATATGGCGATCATTCAGAATCCTGTGCAAAATAAGGTTCGTGCACATAATTATAGTAGCCGCGAAGCGGGTGCACCGGATAATTCTTCAGGTGGTGGTGGGGGATGCGGCTGTTTCTAACTGTAAGTTGGTCGTGAATGGGTGACCAACTGCGTGAAAGTCATATTTCCCGGATTTTCGTTTATTTTGTTAATTAAGTATCTCTATTCGTCCGCATTGATCAAGGAGTCCGCCTCAAAATCACTTCTCTTCGCTACAACCGTTAGTCTCAAACAAGCCACTTAGTCTGAAAATGAAATACCGTTTATGAATTATCCTTTTACCTGTTTCTCTGAGAACTAAAGACTAATAATAACACTATGCATTACAAACAAAATCCCAACAAACTGGTGAAATATTCAGATTAGGGATATGTCTAAGAAAAAGAAGAATAAACTGAATGCAGCGGGTTTGCGCAATGCTAATCAGCAAGCTTCACCAATTAAAAGTAATGGTGCATTACATGCGCTAACTTCCGCTGCACTGGTTTTGCCTGGTCTGCTGTTAACATCGACTGCGGGTGCAACGACAGCAAATACATATCTAGACAGTTTCAGTTTTCAAGTTAATCGATTTCAGGAAGGCAAGCGTAATCTTTTCAATGTTCCCAATAATTTAGACCCAATCCAGGCAGATGTACTCCAGGTAAATGGAAGTCTCTCTCTGACAGACCGGGTAAATTTTACTTTTGGTTATACGCGTGATGTTTGGTCCGGCGCAACTCCGGTGACAACATCACCGTTAGCCGCCAGTGGCAATAATCCTGTTCTGAGAAATGCACCAGGTGGCGGTACGATTGTTTCCGGCGCATCGCCTTTTGCTAACAGACAGATTTCACTTGACCGGGACTTAAACCCCATTGGACAAAACGGTCAAGTTGACACCCGCTCAGTGGAAGTTCTTTCATTTGCAACGCCTGAAGTACGTAATGCGGGTGATTTTAGTTTGGGTTATGAGTGGGATGAGGCCGCTTTGAGAGTTGGCGGCGGAATTTCACGCGAAAGAGATTTTAATTCAGGCTATGGGAATGTAAGTGGTCGTCTGGATTTTAATCAGAAATTGACCAGCGCTAAGTTTGGTTTTGGCTATACAAGCAACGCTATTTCCGCAATTATAGATCATGATTTTGATGTTTATGTGACGAAAACCGCTTTTGAAGACCAAATCGAATTTAGTGATGGGTTAAGAACTTTGAGTGGTAGGCGCCAAGACTGGGCGGCTAATATTGGTTTG
>JAJFJK010000190.1 GCA_021774075.1 Nitrosomonas sp.
GGTGATGGCGCCATACCACCTGTTAACCGGAATACGGTAACGGCTTGTGTCAATGCTTGTGCTTGATCTTGCATAGACTCAGCCGCGGCTGAAGCCTCCTCCACCAACGCAGCATTTTGTTGTGTTACCTCATCCATCTGGGTTACAGCTTGGTTAACCTGCTCAATACCAGAGCTTTGCTCCTGTGATGCTGCAGAAATCTCAGCCATGATGTCTGTAACACGCTTAACAGAACTAACAATTTCATCCATGGTTGATCCTGCTTCATCAACCAAACGTGTGCCGTCTTCAACTTTACTTACAGAATCACTAATTAATTCCTTGATTTCTTTAGCAGCAGCAGCTGAACGTTGTGCTAATGTACGCACCTCAGTTGCTACCACAGCAAACCCACGCCCTTGTTCTCCAGCACGAGCTGCTTCGACAGCCGCATTTAAAGCCAGGATATTAGTCTGAAAGGCAATACCATCAATCACACTAATAATATCAACAATCTTCTTGGAGCTTTCATTGATTGAGCTCATGGTCTGTACCACTTGACCAACAACCGCTCCACCTTTGACAGCTACTTCAGATGCACCTGCGGCTAATTGATTTGCCTGGCGTGCATTATCTGCATTCTGTTTCACAGTAGAAGTCAGCTCTTCCATGGATGATGCAGTTTCTTCCAGGCTAGATGCTTGCTCTTCCGTACGTTGACTCAAATCTGAGTTACCAGAAGCAATTTCACCTGAAGCTGTTGTAATCGAATCTGTGCCAGTGCGGACTTTACCCACCAAATCAACCAGATTATCATTCATCTGTTTTAATGCTTGTAATAATCGTCCCGTTTCATTGGTTGAGGTCGCATTAATCCGACTCGTGAGATCACCAGATGCCACGGCATTGGCAACACTGATTGCGTCATTAAGTGGGCCGACAATCGCGCGTATCAACATGACACCGATAACTATTGCCAAAATAACACCCAGAACCACAGCGACACTTGTCAACATGAAAATATTTTCGAAGTTAGCTTGTGCTTGCGCATATTCTTCAGAAGCAACTCTGCCTTGCAGATTAAGCAAATCAAATACATCTTTATGCAGAGTGTTGAATTTCGAAGCGGCATCATTGTTAGCATTTTCCCGGGCAGCTTCAAAATCACCATTAACGGCAAATTGCATGGTACGATTACGTGATTCCACATAAGCCTTCGCATTCACCATATAACTTTCAGCAAACGCAGCCTCTTCCGGAACCAAATAAGTCGCCATAAAAGCTTCCCAAATCTTATTAACTTCCACATCACGTTGGGCTGTATCTGCCATACGTGCCTGCGCAATTGGCAAATCATTCAAATTAGCTGCAACTACCGCATTCATACGTATACCTTGCCATTGATCATTCAATTCTGCTAAATCTACCGCCACAACAGTACGATCTTCATAGACTGTCTTCAACCCCTGATTGGATTGATTCACACCATACAAACCTAATGCACCAATACCAACAAGCAATACCGAAAGCAAACCAACTACAGCTATCAATCGCGACTTAATTGTCATATTATTCAACATCGGAAATCTCTCCTTTATTTACTTACCCAACAAAAAAACCAATTATTAATTGACGACCTGATCAATCAAACCCATATCTGTACTACCCATAAGCCTTTCGATATCCACTAATATCAACATGCGATCTTCCACAGTACCCAACCCCATAATGTATTCAGTATCAATGACAGACCCAAATTCCGGTGTCGGTCGCATCTGCTCCTGACCCAAACTGATCACATCCGATACGCCATCAACAACAATACCCATGACACGACCGGCAACATTCAAAATGATAACCACTGTAAATTGATCATATTCAGCGTTACCCAGTTGAAACTTAATTCGCATATCAATAATAGGTACAATAATGCCTCGCAGATTAACCACACCTTTGATAAACTCAGGTGCATTGGCAATTTGTGTAATGGAGTCATAACCCCGGATTTCCTGTACCTTTAAAATATCCATCCCGTACTCTTCACCGCCAAGACGAAATGTAAGGAATTCGTTTGTTGACTGGCTCATAACTTCTTTGCTAACTGGTTCTGGTTCTGATACCACTGCTGCCTGATCCTGTGACATGACGCTCTCCTTGTGTGAAATTCAAGAATGTATGACTGCTGCCTTTTAGCTGATGCTTAGCATATTTAGGCTGACTCTTGTTGTGAAGACATTACAAGCATTGCTGCATCAAGAATAAGCGCCACTTTGCCATCACCCATAATAGTGGCGCCTGATACACCCTTCACTCTGCGATAGTTACTTTCCAGACTCTTAATGACCACTTGATGTTGGCCCACCAAATCATCAACAAACATTGCAGCTTTGTGACCATCAGTTTCAAGAATCACTAAAATTCCCTTGTGAATTTCAGTCACATTTGGACACAAATTAAAGATCTCATGTAACGCAATGATTGGCAGATATTCTCCACGCACCTTCACCACACGCCCATGGCCACTCACAGTCTTAATATCTTCAGCGACAGGTTGTAGCGATTCCATGATATAAGTCAACGGCACGATAAACATTTGATCACCCACTGCTACAGACAACCCATCTAGAATAGCCAGTGTTAATGGCAAGCGAATCGAAATACGTGTTCCAACACCATATGCCGATTCAATCTCAATACGTCCGCCCATACCTTGGATATTACGTTTAACCACATCCATACCAACACCACGACCTGAGACATCTGTCACCAACTCTGCGGTTGAAAATCCAGCTTCGAAAATAAGCATCCAAACTTCTTGATCAGACATTCCTTCATTAACAGATATGCCACGTTCAGTGGCTTTTTCAAGAATTTTTTCACGATTCAAACCCGCACCGTCATCACTAACCTCAATGACAATGCTGCCCCCTTGGTGGAATGCACTCAGGGTAATTGTTCCTTGCGCAGGCTTACCTGCTGCAATACGTTTCTCAGGTATTTCAACGCCATGATCCAAGCTATTACGTACCAGATGCGTCAGTGGGTCAGCAATTTTTTCAATTAAGCCTTTGTCTAATTCTGTACCTTCACCCACTGTTTTTAACTCAACATGCTTGTTCAGTTTTGAAGCCAAATCACGTACAACACGTGGGTATCTACTAAATACAAAACTAATCGGCATCATACGAATTGACATCACTGATTCTTGCAGATCACGGGTATTGCGCTCTAACTGGCCCATACCACTGTGCAGTTTTTCATAAATAACCGGGTCAACTTGTGAAGCCGTTTGAGCAAGCATGGCCTGAGTTATAACCAACTCACCCACCAGGTTAATCATCTGATCAACCTTCTCAATACTCACACGTATTGACGATGTCTCACCAGATGCCGTTGACTTGGCATTTCCAGATGATTTAGCATTGGGAACTGTATCTTTTTTATTAGCGTTATCATTTTGTTGCGATGACGGTGTAGGTACTGATGCTTCATCCTCAGCATCATTTGGCGCAGCGGGAGAGCCAGGAAAGAATCCGTAACCAAGTTCTGCTTCTTGATGGCTTTTTACTGAAGCGTCCTCTTCAACTGACTCCACTGTTTCCTCATCAACATCTGCTGGCGCATTCATTTCAGCGCTCGCCGCTACTTCTGTTTCGATCTTCAAATTAGCTGGATCCACAATAAAAGCAAGCATCTCCCAAATATCTTCCTCACTTGAAGCAGACGTTAGTTTCAACTTACATATATTGTCTTCACTTGGTACTGTTTGATCCTCTAAAGCACCCTGTTCATTCAAGTTAGAAAACAAATTCTCTAAAGACGCCGCACTCATTTCTTCTTTTGAGAATTCAATATGAAAAACTGTTTGTGCTGCAACATCAGTTGCTGAACTTGTTTCTTCCTGTGCAACTACTTGCTCTTCTTTTTGCGCTGCCTCTTCAATTACTGGTTCAGATGATGGCACGTCTTCACCGGACATCGAAATCTCTTCAGTAAACTTCTTAAGTTCTTCACAAATCTCTGCAGCAACTGCTGGGTCGGCTCCACCATCACCACGATGACCTGCTAACTGATCTTTTATGACATCACCAGCTTTTAGAAAGGCGTCTACCATTTCACTGCGCACTTGAAGCTCACCCTTGCGTAATTTGTCAAGCAAAGTTTCCAACATATGTGTCATCTCCGTCATGTCCGTAAAACCAAAAGTGCCTGCTCCACCTTTAATGGAATGCGCTGCGCGAAATATCGCATTTAGATCTTCCAAATCTGGCGAATTGACGTCGAGCCCGAGCAAACATGCTTCCATCTCTGCCAGCAATTCTGAGGATTCCTCAAAAAAGATTTCATAAAATTGTTCGAGATCAGTACTCATTGGTAGTCCTATTTTCAAATTTACTTAATAGCCTAACACTTGCGATTAACTATCAAATTGGAAAAAAGAAGTGCAAATATTATCCATTCATTAGAAAGAAATAATTAATTGCAATTACTTTTCAAAATGCCATCCAAAACAACCCGAATCAGCCGATAACTTTTTTAATTACTTCAAGCAATCGATTGGGGTCAAATGGCTTTACCAACCAACCGGTTGCACCGGCTTCTTTGCCCTTAGCTTTCATTGCGCTATCAGATTCTGTTGTTAACATTAAAATAGGCACGTTTTTGTAATTAGCTAAATTGCGAAGTAACTCAAGCAATTTCAAACCATCCATTCGTGGCATATTAATGTCTGTCAGAACCAAATTAACATTATGCTGATTAGCTTTTTCGAGTGCATCTTGTCCATCAACAGCTTCTATTACCTCGTAGCCAGCACCCTTCAGCGTAAATGAAACCATCTGCCGTATTGAAGCAGAATCATCCACAGCAAGTATTGTCTTAGCCATCTACCTTACTCCTCATACTGGGTTTATTAGTCTCTACCTAGTGAAAATATGAAATACTACAACAACTTAAAAAAGTTCAATATCGCCCATCTGCATACCTTGCTGCACAACTGGTTTTCTCTTACCTTTTGAATTAGCAACTTTCATAGCTTTTGAAATCCCGGCATGTATTTCTTCTATGCTTCTTTCTTGGTCTTTCAAGGAACTCTGCCGGTCAATGCGTTGCAACACCATATTTAGTGTTTCCACCTGATATGTTGTATGCGCAATCAACTGCGTTACTAAATCACCAAACTGTAATGAAGTAACGGCAGCATCTAGTTCTTGCTCGATTTTGTCCGCGATCTCCATCTGTTTTTGTAACAATTCCAAGATAGGTTTGCTGCCTTCTGGCGCGGCCATCCTTTCAATTGCCAGAACCATATCATGATGAGTCTTGGTTAACTTGCTGATATATCGAAAATTAATAACAAGATTATTAACCGCATCACTTACTAGACGATCTACCTGGCTAAGCTCTTCTTTCACAGTCATGAAGTATTCATCAACCTCCAAATTACAGATCTCAGAATTCTCTAGAGCTATCGAATCTTCATTCACTTCAACCACTTCTGTGGATTCGTTCGATTGAACCTCAGACTGAACATTGGGTGAATCTATTTCAGACCGTTTGGCTCTTTCCAATACAATTAATGTCACAGTCAACCCAAAACTGGTCAAAACAGATAAAACCCCAATAATAGAAACTGTATTTAAATACAACCAAAAAACTTGAATTCCAGCAAAAATCAGAATAATTCCAGCAGCTATTAGGAAGATATATTTTCTATTAACATCTGCTTTTATCACTGCTCACTCCTTATTATTTACAGGAAATAATATGTCCTATGAAATAATTGCAAAATACTATATAAATTCAGTAAGTCCCTATATCGACATTAATTCGCTGCTTCACCAAGTCGATTTGCCCACCCTAGCGCTTCGAGCTCTACATCAGTCAATTCACTGAGCGTCATAAAACTAAGTTCACTTAGAATTGTTTGAATAGAAGCAATTTCACCTTTTTCATTGGCTTCAACTAATTTCAACTGCTGTCCCAAGCGTCCTTCCCTGGTTTGCAACGCCTGACTCATATCTTCCGGAATACCTAATTTTTCGACGATTTGCTGCATCTCAATACCAAGTAAGACATCTAACAATGATAATATTCCAACCATGAATGCACGCTCTTGGTGATTCTTGTCATGCGGACGATCTACCGCTGCAATTAATTCCATTATTTTGCCGCGTGCAGCAGCCGTCTGCATCAACGCATTAGACATACTTTCATCTGGATTACCAGATGCATACAGTAACAGCTGTATCCACCTTTGCAATTGCTTACGACCAAGCACCATAATGGAATGCTTGATCGAATTAATTTTTTGCGGCAATCCACCAGCCACTGAATTGACCATACGCATTAAGTTATAGCTCAATCCAGGCTGATGTTTAAATTCCTTTTCAATTTCTTCAATTTCACAATCACCCATTACCAAAGTCAGTAATTTTAGTAGCGACATTTTGGCTGGATCAGCGCGCTTACCAGATATAACTTCAGGTTTTGCAAAGTAATAGCCTTGAAACATTTGAAAACCTAGTTCCATGCAGTAATTGGCTTGTTCATGACTTTCTACTTTCTCAGCAACAAGCAATACAGGCCAACGCTTTAATTCATTAGTTAGTGTAGTGAGTGCTTCTTTTTCAAGAGCTAATACATCAACTTTCACTATATTTACAATAGATAACATTCGCTCAATTTTCTCATTGATCGTGACAACATCATCTAATGCAAACTGATAACCCATTTCTTTGAGTTCTGTGCAACGTTGTATTATTTCGTCAGTAATACTTACTGTTTCAATTATTTCAAAAACCACATGCTTACAAGGCAAGAGCAGAATTACGTCACTCATCAATAATTCAGCGCTTACATTGATAAAACCACGTTGTTTATTCAGAATATTTTGCAAACCAAGCTGACCATAAGCATTTACAATTACATTTGCGGTAGCAGACAAATCGTTTGTTACGTTTGCTATTTCGGCGTCTTGATCTACTCTGAATAGCAACTCAAAAGCAACTAAATTCTGATTGCGATCTAAGATTGGCTGTCTGCCAAGAAAAACTCCCTCCATATACTCCTCCGCAATAATGCAATATTATTTTCAAGTCGCAATAATTCATCGGCCAGAATTAGTGTTTCTTAAGCGCTATAACTGAATTGATATCCATTCGGGTCAACTTCTATACAGCGTGTGGCATTCATAGAATAGATATCCGTTGAACAACTTGTCGACAAAGCTTCCTGACACAGACAGAGAAGTATTATTTACCGTCTTCAGTTTACTGGTTTCAACACCCAATACTCAAAGCAACAAAAGACTGTACCTGCAGAACCGGGGACTTCTACGACGCAGGAACAACCCGATTTTTTCCTTCTCGCTTAGCCTGGTATAAAGCAATATCCGCACGGTTTATGAGTGAGTTTTGGTGTTCTCCAAATGAACGAATAGACACCCCCGCACTGAAAGTGACTGGCAAGAATTGATTACTAATCTTTAGTGAACGAGTATTTGCCAGCTTTTTTTGCAAACGATGGATAACTGCAATCGCCTCGTCCATTTCTATATCTGGCAATAGAATGACAAACTCTTCCCCACCGAAGCGTGCAACAATATCACTGGGGCGCAGCATGTCTTTTGCAACAGCAACTAATTTGATCAGGACATTGTCACCATACTGATGCCCATAGTTATCGTTGATTAGTTTAAAATCATCGATGTCAATCATTACCACGCACAATGATTGTGCGCTTCTATCAGCACGCGCCGCCTCACGATTAAAAATCTCTTCTAATCCACGGCGATTATAAGCGCCTGTCATTTGATCAACTTGTACTAAGGCTCTGAGCTGCTCCAACTCACACTTCATTGAAGCAATTTTTTCTTCTGCAAGTTTAACCTGTTCTTGTGCCGCGCACACTTCATCGCTAAATTGCAAGCCTCTTGTTTCAGACAATACAAGATCAAGAATCCTGATAATCTCATCAGCATCTTTGGCATTTCGAATTTGTTGCGCATAATGCTCTACATGTTTGTAGTAGTCATCAGAGCCAATTAATGGTTTGACTTTGACTTTGACTTTGACTTTTTTCAAAGCTTCTATAGGCTTAACAAGCCGTAGTGTGCTCTTTTTCCTATCTTTAATGGCTTGCATAATTTTATCTCCTCATATCCTCAAATAACGATATTTCATAGCTGCCATCTTAGTTTGGGAGAGATTCGTTGGATTGCGAAGGAGAACCCATTCCGAGGTGGCTGTCATGTCCACAAATTAACAGACAACATTACAGATGTATTAGGAGAATAAATGGGGAAACAACCGCTATTTACTTGCGAATTAAGAAATAGGGTTCTTTAGAGTGGCTCCCAGAAGCTGGGCATATAAATATTAAGGCTCTTTCACCGTTAATTGTTGGCAGCCATTCAACTTATTGTATTTTAATGAAAATATCATTTTCTAGTTTTTCGTGTTAGTTTATTGTTTTTAATTGTTAATTTCGTTCTGTCTGATGCGACCCAACAATTAAGAGTGATATAGCCTATATTAATCTCTAATATGGATAATAGAGATAAGTACACAACGTTAGAAATGCAAACAATATTTTTATGATTTAAGTTAGTGCTCCGACTACTGGTCAAATCTCAAAGCTTCCTACCAACGTATAGCGACTCATAACGCTTCAAGTATTTGGTTCTTACCATTCTTCTTTGCGCGATATAAGGCCTCGTCTGCACGCTTAAAAACTTCCTCCTGTGGCTCACCTTGCTGATACTCGGCAACGCCGGCACTAAAAGTAATCAATAAGCGCATATTTTCATGAAGAAAGTATTTCTTGGTTAAATTACGCCGTATTCTTGATAAAATATGTATAGCTTCATCAAGTTTTGTATTGGGTAATAAAATAACAAATTCCTCTCCACCATAGCGTGCCACAGTGTCTTCTGTACGTGTCGTATGTTTGACTAAATCAACGAGATAAACAAGCGCATCATCCCCTATCTTATGACCATGGGTATCATTTAAGCGCTTGAAATCATCTATGTCCAGTAACGCAAAACATAAAGGTACATTTAGACGATTCGCATGTGCAGTTTCACGTGCATACGCTTCATCCAGGCCACGTCTATTAAGCACGCCTGTCAAATGATCTTCATGAACTTTCTCACCCATCTGCTGTAGCTCAGACTCAAGCTGGTTAATTTTATTATGGGCCTGTTCAACCTCAGCACGCGCTGCATGAAAATCTTTTTGATAATCTACTACATTTCCCATCATTTGCTTTGTTTCAAGCAGAACATCCACAAGCAAATGATTAAGTTTGTCAGCATCATTTACTTCACTGATCTGCTCAGAAAAGCCCTTAATTTTGTCGTGATACTCCTCTGTCACTTCAGTTAAGCCATCAACGTTATCAATTAAGCTGGACATCAACAGCTTCAAGGTTGACTTAGCCTCGCCTAGACTACTGCTGATAATCTTTTGACGACTGATTATCTCTCGCAGAGAGTGCTCAGCCTGCGCCAAAACGTTCAAATCTAGCGGTTCCGCTATAGTTTCTCGTAATTTATCAAGCTGACCTTTTACCCATTGATCTTTTGCCAACGATTCACTGGTACTATCAACGAGCAAATTTAATAGTATATGTATACCCTTATGCAATTGAACACCATCTTCATCACATGATTTAAACTTTACACAAAACTGATTAAAACTGGAAATGAACTGATCCATTTCGTGTTTATCTTGAATTTTGCGTACGTTGTCCGCCAGATTTTTAGCATCCTCAGTTAAAGTAGCGTAACCAAGCGGCATCTTGGCGATATGATCTAATATCAGAGCCAACAACTTTATCAATTGACGCGTATAATTGTTCTCAGAATGTTCTGGTGGCAAAAGTGTCTGAACTGATGAAATATCCTGACCGGGGAGACCTTCTTGTGGTGTTAATAGAGAAGCAGCCTCAATGTCTTGGGTTCCAAGTTGAGTTTCGGCTTCCATCGCTTCACTCGGGGTGGACGTCAGCACGGCCCAGGAACTTATCAATGCCTGTAACTTAAGATGCAACTGTCTTGGATTATTTGTAAATTTTCCAAGTACTCTACTAAGACCTTGACGTTTTCTGGCAGTAGTCAACGTATCATGTTTACTTTCCAGTTGTTTTAGCAGTGTTTCAATTGTGCTCGCCCAATTTATCTCTGATTCTGCCGGCTTGCCATCATGATTCTCTAAATCAGTGCTAAAAATTTCAGCAGCTTCCACAATCTTCATTATTGTATTCTTATACCTGTCCCAATTATCATCATTGACAGCTTTTTCCAAACTATTTGCAAAATTCAATAGAAATGGAGTATGACGTGGAAATTCTGCGGCCAACTCCGACAGAATTTTTTTCGTGCCAGGAGACATACAATTGCCTGAATCTCCTGCAATCTGATTGTATAGTTTGTGGAAATTTTCGGGTGTAGGCGGAAGTTTAAGAGACGCAAGTTGCCGCAATGTATCACGAGCAATAGCTGAAGGATTTAGGTCATTTTGCTTATTCATGTTTTTTGGCAGCCAAAGATATTAATTTCACATAGCTTTGTAACGGCAAACTTCATGTAAATTTAATCAATGTTACAAAACTCTTTGTCGATTGGAACATCGATCGGTCGAAAACCAAAAAATTGAAGAGGAAAACTAATGTTCCCGCCGCGTTCTACAAGCCGCCTTATTTAATAAAGACTTTGCCATTTGATAACCCAGGGTTCTGCAAGTCAAATAAACTGACACTAAAATTAATCAACTAACTTGTTTTTTATGGCATAACGAATTAATTCTGAGTTATTTGTTAACTTAAGCTTCTCAAGAATTCTTGCACGGTACACACTGACAGTTTTGGGACTTAAAAACATCTCGGCTGAAATATCAGAAAGTGTTTTCCCAGCCGCAATCAAGCATAACGTTTGAAATTCACGATCAGATAGAATGGAATACAGTGGCTGATCAGCATCAGAATTAATGGTATTAGCGAGTTCTTGTGCAACCGCAGGGCTAACATATTTATCACCAGCAGCCACTTGACGAATAGCCACAACAAGTTGAGCTGGCGCACTTTGTTTATTCAGATAACCTGCGGCGCCTGCTTTTAGCGCACGTACCGCAAATTCATGCTCGTTATGCATGCTCAACATTAAAACGGCGAGATGTGGCTTGTCTTTCCTTATTTGCTTTAAGATTTCAATGCCATTGCGATCGGGTAAGGAAATATCAAGTAACATGACATCAAACTCATGTTGTCTTGCAATTTTTATAGCTTGAAACCCGGTTTCAGCTTCCCCAGTAACATTTATATCGTCAGTCTCACTAAGTATCTGCTTTAAACCCTGGCGAACAATTGCATGATCGTCAGCAATCATTACATGTATCATTGATTTCTCCAGCTATTCAAAACTACGAAGCCTTTTTTTGCATTGTGATATATCCTGATTGTGGCGTTTGCTCTAATATACTACTTAGCGAAGTAAGGTGTAATGACTGATTCTCCGTGTCTTTAATAGGAATACGGATGTCTACTTTAGTTCCTCTTTCTGGAATGCCTGAAATATGAAAAACACCTTTCAATTGTTGGCAACGCTCACGCATCCCCCTGATTCCAAAAGAATCCTGCTTATCCATATCCAGATCTGTTATGCCATGCCCATTATCAGCGATTTCCAGGAAAATGATTCCCTCTGTTTCAACCAGACTCACTTCAATATGAGAGGCATTTGCATGCTTTGAAATATTTGTCAAAGTCTCTTGAAAAATACGAAAAATAGCAATAGATAAATCTGAGTCCAGCGATATCTCATCACTACTACAAGTCACCTGGCACGGTATACCGGTACGATTACTAAATTCTTTTGCCTGCCATTGAATCGCAGCAGCTATGCCACAATCAAGTATCCCAGGTCTTAAATCAAGAGAAATTCTACGAGTGCTATCAATAACACGATCAACCAAACCTTCTATAGATACTGCCTTTTTCTGGTAAAACTCAGGAGAACGGGCAGTCGTATCAATGCATGGTAGCAATTCACATTTAATTGCGGTTAACGTTCCGCCAATATCATCATGAATCTCCCGCGCTATTCGGGCACGCTCATGTTCTTTAACCTTTTGCAAGTATGAAGACAACTCAGCCAATCGTTCGCGAGATCGGGCAATCTCACCTTCTGTTAATTTATTTCGGGTAATATTGATCATAATGCCATCCCACAAGGTTTCGCCATCAGATGTCTTCCTTGGGGTTGCACGCAGACTAATCCATTTAATATCACTGTCGCCTTTAACCTGAATCCGACCTTCCCAATTTAATGTTGAAAGCTGTTCGACCGACATTGCATTAAGCCGGTCATAAACCGCTTTATCACTTGGCAGAATCAAATCAAGAAACAATTGCGGATTTTCCATAAGCTGTCGTGGAGACAGCCCTAATAATGTTTCAGACGCATCACTGACATAAGGAAAGCTCAATTGATTATTCTGTGTCAATAAAAACTGAAACACAACACCGGGAAGTTTAGATATAATCGCACGAAAACGTTCCTCTGTTTTCTGTAATGCAATTTGTGTCTGATTAAACCGTTGACAATTCTCAGCTTGCTTTAGACTTCTTCTTATGGCGGGAACCAATCTGGTCATATTACTCATCATAATATAATCATCAGCCCCCAACTCCATTAGCGCCTGTGCCACCTCTTCACCCACATGATTAGATACAATGATTAACGGAACAAGCACATCCTGGTTCGTCATCTCCTGCAATACATCTTTGGCGTTCAATTGCAGCGGGTTATGATCAGACAAAACAATATCCCAATGTCTGGTGACAAGCATATTCAATGCTGACTCGATTGTTGCAACATGCAAACAACCTGACTGTAACCCACCCTCTATTAACGCCCGCTGTATAACCTTCGCTTCATCAGCAGAACTGTTAAGTATTAATGTATTAAGGATTTTTGTGCTCATCTTTCAGCTCTTTATATGATTTGAAGCCGAATTAAATTCCTGAATCTTATCCATATTTTACAAGATAATCCGGTAAGAAAGAAGTGTTTTGTTGCATGAATAATCTTTATGAACCAAGTAGTTGGGGATATGCAACAAATCATAAAAGCTAAACTTTCCAAAAAGCCATCCGTTAACAGCTTCAACGCTGGTTAAAAACCCTCTTGGATTGCGGGGATCAGCCAACGTCATGGCAATAACGCCAAAAAATACAAAGTATTAAAAGGAGAACCCAAATGCCACAAATTATAAACTCAAACATTGCGTCTTTAACCGCGCAACGTAACCTAAATACATCTCAAAACTCACTCAATACATCTTTAGAGCGCTTATCTTCCGGTTTACGGATTAACAGTGCAAAAGATGATGCGGCTGGTTTGGCCATTTCAGAACGATTCACTTCACAAATCCGTGGATTAAATCAAGCAGCACGTAACGCTAATGATGGTATCTCTCTGGCACAAACAGCTGAAGGCGCACTCAGCGAGATTGGCAACAACTTACAACGCATCCGTGAGTTGGCCGTACAATCAGCCAACGGAACTAACAGTGCGAGTGATCGCGCTTCACTACAAGCGGAAGCAGCTCAATTAACAGCTGAAGTTACGCGTGTTGCCAGCCAAACTCAATTTAATGGTTTGAACTTATTAGACGGCTCGTTCTTAAGCCAGAGCTTCCAGGTCGGCGCTAATGCCAATCAAACCATTGATATTGCATCTGTTTCGGATTCCCGTGCTACTGCATTAGGCAGCAATATACTGACAACTACCGGAACTTTAACGAATGACCTAATAGCGGCCACCACTACAGGCGGAGGCGGCAACAACATCGCTGCTGAAACCAATTTAGTGCTAACAAACACTAAAGGCGCCACTGGTGCTATTGCTTATGCCGTTGATTCTGATGCCAAAGATATTGCAACAGCCATTAGCACTGCCGGTTCAAATATTGGCATTACTGCTGAAGCAACCAATAGCGCAACACTTGGCAGTCTAGGTGGTGCCGGCACAGTTTCCTTGTCGGTAAACGGCAGTCTTGTCTCCGCCGTAGTAACCGATGCATCTGATCTAAGTGGCTTAGCTGCCGCAATTAATGGTGCTCAATCGAATACAGGTGTAACGGCTTCATTTGCATCAACCTCTGACAAATCAACCATTACCTTAACTACATCTGATGGCAGAGACATAGGGATTGAGGATTTTGCCACTAATGCTGCCGTCTCAACAGTGGTCGTCACAGCAGGAGCCACAGCCAACACGGCAACATTAGACGGTTCTGCTGCAAGTGTCATTGACTCAACCATCGTAACTGGCACCGTTGAAATTTCCAGCTCAGAAGGTCGAGTTACTGCCGCCGGCGCAGGCACTGATGTATTTCAGGCAGCTGCAGTCGCCAGCACTTTCGCCTCTGTCGCAACTGCGGATATCTCAACAGCTTCAGGTGCACAGTCCGCAATAGCAACTCTGGATGCAGCCCTGAATGCAGTTAGTAGCTCACGAGGTGATCTGGGTGCGATTCAGAATCGTTTCTCCTCAACCATTGCTAATCTGCAGACAACTTCAGAAAACCTGTCTGCATCTCGTAGCAGGATTCAGGATACCGATTTTGCAACAGAAACTGCAAACTTAACCCGTGGACAGATTCTACAACAAGCAGGCGTAGCAATTCTGGCACAAGCAAATTCGTTGCCAAATAATGTTCTTTCACTGTTACGTTAAGTGAGTCAGGGCATTATCAAATAAAGCAAGTGATACGCGGGGCAATTCGTAAAATTACCCCGCGTATCGCTGGCTTTAAGGAGCACAAATCATGATTACTAACAATATAGATGTAGCGGGATCTAACACACAGTCTTTACCGGCATTGTCCCCATCACAAAAAACACAAACGCAAATTAAAGAGACTCAACCCTTGCCCGAGTCCAAACCGCAAGAAAATAAAGCGTCAGGACAAGAAGTTAAGCAGGCTGTTGAACAAATTCAGGAAGTTGTTAACAACCTGGCACAAAACTTGCGGTTTTCAATTGATGAGGATACCGGGAAAACAGTTGTTAAGATCCTGGATTCCCAGACGCAGGAAGTCATACGCCAATTTCCTACAGAAGAAGCACTTTCAATTGCTCGCACACTGGATAAGGTTCAAGGCTTACTGTTTAACGATAAAGCATAAAAAAATTTATTTAATATATAAGGGCTAAAATCATGCTTTCATCACCAGGAATTGGCTCAGGACTCGACGTAAGCGGCATCGTCAGCCAATTGATGGCAATTGAGCGTCGGCCACTTACAGTTCTGGACAGCAAAGAGGCCGTACAGCAAACGCAATTGACAGCATTTGGCAGTCTTAAGGGCGCATTATCTTCTTTCCAGAGCAACGTTTCTGCCCTATCCGATCCGGCAAAATTTACCGCTGTATCGGCAAGTTTGGCCGATAGCTCATTAGCGAGTATTAGTGCAGACTCATCTGCTGTTGCGGGAAGCTATGATGTCGAAGTCCAAACATTGGCACAGTCACATAAGCTTAAGTCAGCAAATTTCGCATCCACGAGTACAACAATTGGTAGCGGCTCAATAACGATTCAGTTCGGCACTTATAGTGGCGGCACTTTTACACTGAACCCGGACAAAGCCGCGCAAGCAATTACTATAGACTCAAGCCAATCATCACTTGCTGGCATACGCGATACCATTAACCTCGCTGATGCTGGTGTCTCTGCAAGCATCGTGAATGATGGCTCTGGCGACCGTCTTGTCATTGCCTCAAAAGATACAGGCCTCAGTAACGCCTTAAAAATAACTACAACAGACGACGATGCTAATAACACGGACAACGCTGGACTCTCACAGCTTGTTTATGACGCGTCTACTGGTGGCACAACGAATCTTACAGAAACGGTGGCCGCAAGTAATGCGACTATGGTTATTGACGGCATTGCCATAAGTAAAGCCTCAAACACAATTACTGACGCAATTGAAGGCGTCACATTAAATTTAGTAAAAACCAATCTAGGTGAATCATCCACATTAAGTATCACAAAAGATACAGCAAGCATTCAAAATGCTGTGTCATCATTTGTGGATGCCTATAATGATCTAAATAAAACGATTAGCGATCTCTCAAGATATGATGCAGAAACTAATCGCGCTTCAATCTTAACCGGTGATTTTACAGTCCGCTCCATCCAGTCTCAGGTACGTAACGCAATTTCTAACCCACTAACAACTGCTGGCGGCGGACTTAGCGTGCTCTCTGAAATTGGTGTTTCATTTCAAGTAGATGGAACGCTTACATTTGACGCCAGCAAATTTAGCACTGTTGCTAATGACGTCAGTAAAGATATTTCAACATTATTTGCTTCGGTTGGCAAAACAAGTGATAGCTTGGTTTCATTTGAAAGCGCATCATCTGAAACAATAAATGGCAACTATTTTTTAAACATCAGCCAAATTTCCACACAAGGCACAGCCGTAGGCAGCGCCGCTGCAGCACTCACTATTAATTCAGGTGTAAATGACACCCTAGACTTCACTATAGATGGTGTCAGTGAAAGCATTACACTTGCTGCAGGCAATTACACTGCAACTTCACTTGCTGCAGAAATCCAATCAAAAACGAATGGCGCCTCCGCATTTTCTTCAGCTGATATTGATGTGACAATTGCTGAATCTGCTGGTGTAATAACAATCACATCAAACCGATATGGTTCAGCATCAGCCGTTGCCATTACTGGCGGCAATGGTGAATTAGACTTGTTTGGCGCTGCCGTTGAAACAAGTGGTCTGGATGTAGCCGGAACAATTAACGGCGTTACTGCAACAGGGTCGGGCCAAACGCTAACTGGAGCAGGCAATAGTAGCGAATTAGTCATTAAAGTAACTGGTGGCAGCACTGGCACACGAGGCAATATTGACTTTGCACATGGCTTTGCTTCTAAATTAGATCTATTAGTTGAAAAAATGCTTGAGAGCAACTTAATCGATAGCCGAATTGACGGTATAAATTCATCGATAGACGACATCAATTCACAACGAGAAGTATTATTTAGACGACTTGATGATGTTGAGAAACGTATCCGTTCGCAGTTTACTGCGCTCGATACCCTGATCTCAAGCATGACGCAAACCAGCAATTTTCTACAACAACAACTGGCCAATTTACCAAGCACAAATAGCAATTAAATCATATTCTTAACTGTTTATTCGAAAACAAGCCTCATTTAAACAAATAAAAAGGAACATGTTATGTATGCCGCAATGAATCCAATTTCAGCTTATCAACGCGTTAGTGTTGAATCTGGCGTAGAAGCTGCAAATCCGCATAAACTCATACTCATGTTGTTTGAAGGTGCGCAGGAAGCGCTGGCAAAAGCAAAAATGCATATGCATCATAATGAGATTGCAGAAAAAGGCGAAATGCTTTCAAAAGCCATCATGATCATCGATCATGGGCTCAAAGCAAGTCTCGATATGAACGCGGGCGGCGACATAGCGCTCAAACTCCAAGCACTCTACGATTACATGACAAATCGTTTATTAATTGCAAATATGCAAAATGACCCTGAGATTATTAATGAAGTAAACAATTTGTTAAATGAATTATATGGTGCTTGGAAAACAATCGGTGATTCGAACGAATCACTGAGCGAAAACGCAAACGTAATTTAATAACTAGAAGTATTGAAGGTGAATAATTATGAATAGTTTACAAATAATCACCACCTATGAAGCAATTCAGGCAACCACCGGGAAAATGTTGCTCGCTGCCCAGAATGGCGAATGGGACAAATTAATTACATTAGAACAAGAATGTAGACACCTTACAGAACAACTAATGCAGAACAAATCAGAACCAGAATTAGGTGAAAAACTGCAACAAAGAAAGGTAAAAATTATTCATCAGGTTTTAGAAGATGACAGCAAGATCAGAACAATTACTGAACCATGGATGGAAAAACTAAATGATATGCTTAACACTACAGGACGTAAACGCGACCTGCAAAAAGCGTATCAATCAGATTAGAATACAACAACACCATAGCCTTTTATCTTTACCGCATGATTACTAATAATATTTAGAGCTTTTAATCGTAGTCTTTAGTCATTTATTTAGAAGTAACCGATGGTTTAGGATCTATGGTTGAATTCCAGCTATGGTATTAATAAACAACTTAGAGATAAACTGTCGTGATTCCGACTATTATTAAAGCTGATTTATTATCAACACCCTCTCTAGTGAGATCAGTAACTCCTGTATCTCCCGTCACAGCTATTCCCAATTTGCAAAGTGCTTTACCCGAATTTGCACAGGGACAAAAATATATGGCATTAGTTGAAGCTCGCTTACCAAATGGTAATTCTAGAGTTCTCATTGCTGACAAGCTTCTACAAATGCGTTTGCCTGAGAACATACAACCAGGCAAGCAATTTGAACTCATCTTACTCTCTCAAGAACCCAAGTTAAGATTTATATTAAACACTGACAATCATCGATTCGATGCCATCAAGAATAATACATTTATCAGTCCAACTGGGCGTTTTCTTGGTGTATTAATGCAAGACGTTACCAAAGACGCCGCTAAAGCGCCCACAACGCAATCTTTAACAAGCACAGCACCAATTCTGACTCAAGCGCCATCAAATAGTATGGAATTACCCAGTTTATTGCAGAAAACAATTAGCCAAAGTGGGTTATTCTATGAGTCACATCAGGCACAATGGATCAATGGGAAAAATACACTTGAACGATTAAAACAGGAGCCTCAAGGAAGAATACCAATTAATCCATCTTTAACGGCAACCACAATCAATGCATTCTCTGATTCTGGTATGCCAGTTCATTCTCAGAGCCTATCCTTGGTACAGCAACAACTTACCACCTTGGAAACAGGACATGTGGTCTGGCGTGGAGAAATTTGGGACGGACAACCCCTAGAATGGGAAATTCATGAAGAAACACCTGAGAATAACCGGGATAATGAGACCACTCAATGGAAAACCAAATTGCGTCTCTCATTGCCACAACTTGGTGACATTACTGCAACCATAATACTTAATGCACAGGGCATACGAGTCAAACTTGATGCAACGACGTCCACTACTATTGAACTATTAGAAAATAATCAACGCCCACTTACTTCAAAAATGTATTCTGCTGGCTTAAATATTCAGTCTGTGGAGGTAAACCCAGATGCCAAAGAATGAATCTAATCCAGCAGCTGTGGCAATTGCTTATCGTGATGGACAGGTTGCGCCTAAAGTTATCGCAAAGGGTCGAGGACTTATTGCACAGGAGATTATTAAGCGCGCGAAAGAATCAGGTGTATATGTTCACGAATCAACTGAATTAGTTGCATTGTTGATGCAAGTGGATCTAGATGATCGTATTCCACCGCAACTCTATGTTGCGGTCGCTGAACTTTTAGCATGGCTCTATCACCTAGAAAAAGGAGATGAAGATTCCATCTCAACAAGTCTCTTGGAGACGATTATTGAACCAAATAAACCCGGAGAAGAATAGATTATGTCTGAACCTAATCAAGAAAATGAATCGTCTGAAGTGACAAAACCTATTGAATTATCACAAAAAGAAATTGATGATAATTTCCGTATTCATTCAGAGATTGACATTATCTATATTCTACGTGGGGTTATGCAACATAAATCTCTAATTACACTATACTTTAATAGCAGACATAGCTTTATCTTAACGTCAATTCTTGCTGTAGATATAAAGAAAAAAGAAATCATTGTTGATTATGGTGCTGACACACAACCCAGTCAACAAATTCTACAAGCAGAAAAACTAACCTTTGTAACTTCTCAAAATAAAGTAAAAATAGAATTCTCTTGTAACAAAATTAGAAAGATAAGCTATGAGGGAAAAGATGCATATGCTGTTAAATTGCCAGCTTCATTGGTTCGCATGCAAAGAAGAAATCATTTTCGCATCACCACGCCCATCACAAAACCATTAATATGTGTCATCCCTATTCCTTCAGATGAGACTTCTGCCAACGCAGAAATAACATTACTTGATATTAGCTGTGGCGGTATAGCAGTTATTGATCACCACCCTATTATTAGCTTTGACCCCGATTGTGTCTTTAAAGACTGCCAAATCTCATTACCTGATATTGGTATTATTACTGCAACAATTAAAGTACAAAACACGTATGAAGTGACACTACGGAATAATTTAACCTGTAAGAGAGCTGGCTGCGAATTTGTTGCGCTACCAACAAAAATGGAAGCAATGATACAACGCTATATTATAAAGCAGGAACAAATAAGAAGAACAACTGAAGATTAAATAAGTAATATTAACTGACTAACTCAGACCTGCATATTCATAATTTCCTGATAGGCTGTAACTAGCTTATTGCGCACCTGTATCATAGATTGAAATGATACATTCGCCTTTTGCAACGAGATCATAACCTCATGTAAATCTGCATCAGATTCACCACTTACAAAATCTCTACTCAATTTTTTGGTTTCCGTCTGCGTGGAATTCACCTGATCAACAGCAGCTTTCAATTTTTCACTAAAATCAACACTTTTAACATCATCAAGTGTTTTTGCTTGATTCTGTGTGCCTGAAGCAAGTGCTGAAGCAGCTTGCAATTGTGCTAGCATATTGTCCATTCCAGATTTATCCATCATCTTCTCCAACTAAGTTGGTATTTAAGTATGCAGATCGTACTTTAAATTCAGTCAAATAGTTATTGTTACACTTAACAACCTGACAACCGATATTGTTGCAACTTGTAACGTAATGTACGTTCAGATATCCCTAGTCTTTTAACGGCCAATTTCCGCGAACCATTAACAGCATCAAGGGTTTCCAGAATATGATTACGTTCCAAAGTTTTCATGTCCTGCGGCGTCAATGCTGTCTTGTTCTCATCAGAAACCTGGCTAATACTCGCGTCAGGCAGATTGACATGCTCAGCTTCAATGGTATCTGTTGCCAGTATCATTGCCCGTTGCATGACATTCTCCAATTCCCTAACATTACCCGGCCAGGAATATTGTGTCAGCTTGGTTATTGCAGCTTTTGACAACTTAGCAACCGCCTGTTTAGAAGCAGCCGCTGATTTCTCCAGAACTTGCTGTGCCAAAGGTTTAATATCCGATAACCGCTCTCTTAGCGGCGGTATCTCAATTGGAAACACATTCAATCGATAGTATAAGTCCTCACGAAACTTATTACTTTGAACCATTGCCAACATATCGCGGTTAGATGTGGCAAGAACACGAATATCCAAGTTAATCGTTTTGTGCCCTCCTACCCGCTCAACCTCTCTTTCCTGTAAAACGCGTAATAGTTTTGCCTGTAATTCTAATGGCATTTCTGAGATTTCATCTAATAACAGCGTGCCACCTTCCGCTTGCTCAAATTTACCTGGCTGCGCATGAGTTGCTCCGGTAAACGCACCTTTTTCATACCCAAATAGCGTCGCCTCAAGCAAGTTCTCAGGTATTGCAGCACAATTAATTGCAACAAAAGGTTTAGGAGCACGCGCAGAGTGCTGATGTATAAAACGAGCAATAACCTCCTTACCACAACCACTTTCACCTGTAAGCATAACCGTCGCCGGTGATTTGGCAACACGTTTAGCAAGCGATAACAGTTCATTTGTTCTCGGGTCTTTAGCGATAATTCGGCTATCGTGTTCTGATTCTGATAATAGATATTTTTTAACTTGAATTAATAAACTGTCTGGATCAAAAGGCTTTAATAAATAATCACAAGCACCATCCCGCATGGCCGTCACGGCTTTACTGACTTCACCATAAGCTGTCATCAATAACACGGGCAATTCAGGATTATATGTTTTTATTTTCTGTAACAATAAGAGTCCATCAATAGGCTGCATTTGCACATCGCTGACAACCATCCCTACTTTATGTGCCTGCAACAATTCCATCGCATCATTTCCATTAGTTGCCGGGAGCGGCTGATATCCAGCCAATTTCATGGTGGCGCAAATTGCCTCTAGTAAATCGTTATCATCTTCAACAACTAAAATAGGTAGTGTCTTCATATTATGAATCTCCTTTGTTCCTAGGTAGCCGTATAATAAATTCACTGCCAATATCGGGTAATGAATTAGCTTGAACGCTACCACCCATTGCCTGAATTACACCTCGCGCAATGGCCAAACCCAAACCTGTACCTTCAGAACGTGTTGTAAAGAACGGTTCAAACAAACGCTCTTGTATGTCGATATCAATACCTGGTCCATTATCAATAACGGTCAGAACCACATCATCATTTATCAAGTCACAGTTGAGAACAATATGATCACCTGCACACGATACTTGTATTGCATTTTCAAGAAGATTAGTTAATGCACCACATAAAGCCTTATGGTCCGTTAACAAACTGATCCCTTCGCTATTGTCATGTATGGTAAATTCTAAGCCAATACGTACCATTTGAGGTTCAATCACCAATCGCAAATCGGCCAATAAAGTATGTAACAAAACAGGCTCTAGCTGGGCTGTTTCACCTTTAACAAAACGCAACATATCGTTTGTAAGATGTTCTAGATGATGCAATCGTTCAATCGTTTTAGTCGCGAATTTTTGACGTTCGTCTGATTTCAACACATCATTACCCAAATGAGAGGCATATAACAAAGCTGTAGATAGCGGTGTACGTAGTTGATGGGCAAGATTGGCGGCCATTTCTCCCATAGATGTTAAACGCTGGTTACGCCTTACTTGTTCCTGCATCGCGTGAGCTTCGGTAATATCATTTACAAGCAAGATACGCCTTCCGGTAGGATCAGCAGGGCTACTCTCAATACGGACACGCCGCTGATCAGATGTGCCGACTGGTTGCAAACGCCATTCATTTACAATTGGTGTCGGCAAAAAACGCTCCGCTGTAATTTGTTGCCAAGACAAACCTAATAATGGTTCTCCCAGAATTAAAGTAGCAGCAGGATTAACTTGTTCTATATCTTCTTGTGCATCCAGAGCAATAACACCACCGGGTAGGGCATTTAAAAGCAAACTAAGTTTCTGTGACAAATCTTCCTTTTCACCCAGTTGCCGATGTAATTCACCATTAGCAAGCGCCAATTCACGCGTTAACTGCGCCACCTTATACTGCAACTCCTGGTAAACACCAGATAGCTGTTCAGATGCCTCATTAAATGCCGCAAATGCATGCTGAAGCTGTTCCTGATCTAACGGCGCTGATTTTAGTTCAATGGCTTTATTTAATTGCACGGGTTTAAAAATACCTTTTAAGAGTTACGTGCAGAATAGCATTGATATCACACCCAATCATGACCAGAATAAGACTACCAAATTTGCTCTATTTGACCATTCAAAATTGAAAAATTTCTAGATAATTCACACATCAATAAAAAATTATTTAATGGCAAAATTTAAGCGATATAGCACATTAAATATTTACGGCAGATTCATCTATATATTTAGTTTTTAGGTAAATTGTTAACAAAATATCTTCACAAACAAAGATTCATGAGTGCTCTTTAATTTTTACCTTTCTTCTAGCTAAACTTATAAATACCAGCCAAATATTGGTTGGCTTTGCACTAACCATATTTAGGTTTAATTTTAGATATAAAGAAGAGCTTCGATTCAATGTTATCGCGTTATCCAGAATTCAAGTAGGAGAATAATTCGTGGCAACAGTACCAAATGACCCAAATACAACTCCACCAAATACAACACTACGATTCGACCAATTTAGTCAATTACCCAATCAAAAGAAACTTGGTCTGATTCTAGCTGCTGCTGCCGTCATCACATTGCTGGTTGGTGCTTGGTTATGGAGTCAAACTCCGGATTATCGAGTACTTTATTCAAATATATCTGATAAAGATGGTGGCGCTATTATTAATGCCCTACAGCAAATGAATGTGCCCTATAAGTTTGCTGAAGGTGGCGACACGATATTGGTAGCGGGCAATCAAGTACATGAAACACGTTTACGCTTGGCGGGACAAGGTTTACCAAAAGGCGGATTGGTTGGCTTTGAAGTGATGGAGAACCAAAAATTTGGCTCCAGTCAATTTCTTGAACAAGTCAATTACCAACGTGCATTGGAAGGCGAACTAGCCCGCTCCGTCCAGTCCTTTTCAGCGGTACAAAGTGCACGAGTCCACTTGGCCATTACCAAACCATCCGTATTCGCAAGAGATCGGCAACAACCTAGTGTCTCAGTACTACTCAACTTATATCCAGGCAGGGTTCTTAGCATAGATCAGGCAAGTGCAATCGTGCACTTAGTTTCTAGCAGCATACCGAATCTACCCGTAAAGAACGTAACCGTAGTAGATCAGAATGGTAACTTGCTAACCACGCAGAATGACACAAAACCAGACACCGGTTTTGATGCCAAGCAATTAGAATATATCCAAGAAATAGAAAACAGCTACACGCGACGCATTGAAAGTATACTGACACCAATCACTGGCGCAGATAATGTGCGTGCACAAGTCACTGCAGATCTAGACTTTTCACGCATACAACGTGCTGAAGAAACCTATCGCCCTAACAATACTGAATCCGATGCGGCTTCGATTCGTAGCGAACAAACTTCAGAATCCATTTCTACAGGCTCAAACGTTGAAGGCGGCATTCCCGGCGCACTTACTAATCGCCCACCAGAACCTGCTATTGCACCAATCGAAATCGCAGAGGAAGGCGCTGAAGAAGGCGAATTAAATGAAGACAAAGAGCCATTGCCTACGGATCATCGCAAAGACTCAACAATTAATTATGAAGTAGACAAGACCATCCAGCACATACATCAGTCTACTGGAAATATTAAACGCCTGTCTGCTGCTGTGGTTATCAACTATCGAAGTAATACCGACGAAGAAGGCAACATTACACAAGTTCCTTTATCAAATGAAGAGATTGCTGAAATTAACAATCTTGTCAAACAAGCTATGGGCTTTAATGAACAACGCGGCGATACTTTAACTGTAACAAACAATCTCTTTACGATAGATGAAGCAGTAATGGAGGAAATGCCATTCTGGAAAGAGCCTGACACTATCTTACTGGCAAAAGAAATTGGCAAACAATTATTAATTGCTGCAATTGTTCTATTTTTCTTATTAAAGATTCTGCGCCCGTTCTTAAAAAGCCTAGCTCAACCACCAAAACCAACAGTGCCTACGTTACCCGGCATGCAAGATAACGAAGATGCAATGGCATTAGATCTTCAACCCAGGAAAAACTCAAGTTACGAGCGAGATCTGCAAGATGCCAAACAGCTCGCAACAGATGAACCGGCCATTGTCGCAAACGTAGTCAAAGATTGGGTGTCTGGCAATGGATGATGACGGCATTAAAAAAAGTGCCATTTTATTAATGTCTTTGGGTGAAACCGAGGCTGCAAACGTCTTTAAATATTTATCGCCTAAAGAAGTGCAAAAATTAGGGTCAGCAATGTCTACCTTAAATAATGTAACTCGCAATGAGATAGAAAATGTTCTTAACGAATTTAATAAAGAAGCGAGTGAAAAAACGGCATTAGGTGACGATTCTAACGCATATATTCGCAAAGTACTTACCAATGCGCTTGGTGATGAGAAAGCTGCTAATTTGATTGATCGCATACTGCATGGCGGTGACACCAGTGGCATAGAAAGTCTAAAGTGGATGGACGCGCCATCAATTGCTGAACTTATTAAAAACGAGCACCCACAAATCATCGCAACCATTCTGGTTCACTTGGAACGAGATCAAGCCAGTGAAATTCTCAGTTTATTTACTGAACGCCTACGTAATGACACATTATTACGCATTGCAACACTAGATAGCATTCAACCGGATGCGCTACGCGATTTGAACGATGTATTGATTAAACTAATGTCCGGCAGCAACAATGTACGCAAAGCACCCATGGGGGGCGTACGTACTGCAGCAGAGATTCTTAATTTCATGCCAACTGTTCAGGAAAGCTGTGTTATTGACAATGTCAAACAATATGACGACGATTTGGCGCAACAAATTATGGATCAGATGTTTGTGTTTGATAACCTAATAGACATTGATGACCATGGTATCCAGTTAATCTTAAGAGAAGTACAGTCTGAATCCCTAATTGTCGCATTGAAAGGAGCACAGGAAGGACTGCGCGAGAAAATTTTTAAGAACATGTCTAAACGTGCCGCAGAAGCATTAAAAGAAGACTTGGAAAGCAAGGGGCCAGTTCGTGTATCAGAGGTCGAAGCTGAACAAAAAGAAATCCTTAAAGCAGTACGTCAATTAGCTGATGATGGACAAATTGTACTAGGAGGCAAAGGAGAAGACAGTTTTCTTTAATTAAAATCTCCTTCGTTACTACAACCAATATTTACTGTGTTCTTCAAATCAATCCATTGGTTCTAAACCAGATTTTTCCAATTGAACCCACAGTAATTATTTCGTTGATTGATCTGGATTAACGCAAACTCCCTACCGCGTATTGAGTCATGGATTAATCTAAGATCTCTTAATAAAACTGTAACTGACTAGTAAATATAAATCATGCAATTTTACTAGCCCAAGCTGGGGTCAGGACATGCAAATACCTAATTTCATTTCAAAAGAAGACTTAAATTCCTGCCAACCATGGGAATTGGATATTTTTGAAAAACCAGATTCAGACCAGGCAGCAAATATAAATAATACGGCCACTGAAGAAGAACAAGATGACAACAGTTCTGACAATGCAGCAAATGAAGAACAAATTGCATTAATCTACCAGCAAGCCAAAGAAAATGGTCATGCAGAAGGCTATAAAGATGGCCATGCCGCCGGTTATGAAGCTGGCACAAAAGCGTCTGAAGCTGATGTAAAAGCTGAAGTTGCAAAATTACAAACACTACTTTCCAATCTTGAGCAAAACCTTCAGCAGATAGATCAGCAAATTGCTGAAGACCTATTAGCCCTGGCGCTTGATCTAACAAAAAAAATGATTTCTCAAGCACTCAAAATCCAACCGAAACTAATTCTACCCATTGTGCAGGAAGCCATTCGTTGCTTGCCAAGTTCAGCAAAACATCCACAGCTTTTTTTACACCCAGATGATGCAAAACTGGTACGACAACATTTGTCCAATCAAATAACACAAGACAACTGGGAGATTCGTGAAAACGAGCAACTTTCTAGAGGGGGCTGTCACATTGAAGTTAATGGCAGTTCTGTTGACGCCAGTCCAGAAACACGTTGGCGCAAAGTATTGTCAACTATTGGCAAAGAAGACAATTGGTTAGAAGCGAAAGATCAGCATGACACATAATGAACATTGGCGTGGTTTCTTAGCAAATTGCAGCCAGCTTGTATCATCATCTAGCCCGTCCTTATTAAGTGGCACAATTACACGTGTAACCGGCCTGGTTATCGAAGCAATTGGTCTCCAACTCGCTGTCGGTAGCAGTTGTACTATTTTTTTATCCAATGGCAATAAGGTCTCCGCTGAGGTCGTTGGTTTCTCTGGAGAGCGCTTGTTTCTAATGCCATCCAGTGATGTCTACGGATTAGCCCCTGGCGCCAAAGTCGTTCCTACGGAAATTTCCGGAGAAATCCCAAAGATAGGGAATATTCAGCATCCACGAAGACGTGCCGCTGATCAAGCCAAACATGTCGTTGTGGGTGACGAACTGCTTGGACGTGTTTTAAACGGCATAGGCGAACCGCTTGACCGACTTGGGCCAACCTATGCAGAGCAATTAGTGCCACTATACAGTCGGCCCTACAATCCCCTTGAACGTATACCTGTTAACGTACCACTCGATGTTGGTGTGCGTGCCATCAATACACTATTGACCGTTGGCAGAGGACAACGTATGGGATTATTTGCTGGCAGTGGTGTTGGCAAAAGCGTATTACTTGGCATGATGGCACGCTATACCAGCGCTGATGTAATTGTTGTCGCGTTGATTGGCGAACGTGGCCGC
>JAJFJK010000020.1 GCA_021774075.1 Nitrosomonas sp.
AGAACCCAAAGATAAAACATAATGGAAGTGAGCAACCACATAATAAGTATCATGCAGCGCACGGTCCACACCAGCGTTAGCTAACACAACACCAGTTACGCCGCCCACTGTAAACAAGAAGATAAACCCAATCGCCCAAACCATAGGAGCTTCAAACGAAATAGAGCCACCCCACATTGTCGCGATCCAAGAAAAAATCTTCACTCCAGTTGGCACCGCAATCACCATCGTGGCCAGCATAAAGTAAGCTTGACTATCCACACTCATACCAGAGGTGTACATATGGTGGGCCCATACAATAAACCCAACCACACCAATGGCACACATAGCGTAAGCCATGCCCAAATAACCAAACACTGGTTTTTTAGAAAACGTAGAGACGATCTGAGAGATAATACCAAAACCAGGCAAGATCAAAATATACACTTCTGGATGACCAAAGAACCAGAATATATGCTGGAATAATACCGGATCTCCACCACCTGCGGCATTAAAGAAGCTTGTGCCGAAATGACGATCCGTCAGCAACATGGTTACTGTGCCTGCTAAAACTGGCATTACCAAAACAAGCAAATATGCAGTGATTAACCATGTCCAAACGAACAGAGGCATTTTCATCAGCGACATGCCTGGGGCACGCATGTTCAGAATGGTCGTAATAATGTTGATTGAGCCCATAATGGATGAAGCACCCAAAATATGAACTGCAAAAATCATCAGATCTACACCCATCCCACCTTGCGTAGAAAGTGGCGGATAAAATGTCCAACCACCCGCTGCTGCACCACCTGGCACAAAGAATGAAACAACCAGCATAGAAGCCGCTACAGGTAATAACCAGAAGCTCCAGTTATTCATCCTGGCGAAAGCCATGTCTGGCGCGCCAATCATCATTGGCACTTGCCAGTTAGCAAAGCCAACAAAAGCCGGCATAATGGCACCAAACACCATTATCAGGCCATGCAACGTGGTAAATTGATTGAATAATTCAGGTTCTAAAATATGAATTCCTGGCTGATATAACTCAGCGCGAATTCCCATTGCCAAAAAACCACCAACTAAAAACATAGCGAAACTGAACCATAGGTACATTGTACCAATGTCTTTGTGATTGGTCGTTGTGACCCAACGCATTATGCCACTAGGATGATGGTCATCATGCCCGTGACCGTGTGCGTCACCGTGTACTGCTGCCATAGTTATCTCCTTTTACTTAATTTCTGAATTCGTTAATGTCTGAAGGCTGCACGATATCACCCGTGTCATTACTCCAAGCATTACGCTCATAAGTAATCACTGCAGCAAGGTCAAGATCTGACAAATGCCTGAAAGGCGTCATTGCAGTATTGGCTTTACCATTAACAACAATATCAATATGCCCAGCAACCGCACCCTCATTAATGAGCTCTGACCCATCTAATGCAGAAAATGCACCGGGTATACCCTGTCCATTTGGCTGATGGCAAGCTGCACAATGAGCAGCATAAACTTGCTCACCTTTAGTATTCAACTCATCCATTGTAAATTCTTTATCAGCATCTGCTTCAGCTTGCTCAGTCGCTGCTTCTGACGCATCTAATTGAGCCGCAACCCACTGGGCATAATCATCCGCTTCCATAGCCTCGACTACAATCGGCATAAAACCATGATCCTTACCACACAATTCTGCACATTGACCGCGGTAAACCCCTGGAGTGTCTGCAGTAAACCATGTGTCACGAATAAATCCAGGAATTGCATCTTGCTTAATTCCCAATGCAGGTACCCACCATGCATGAATCACATCATTCGCTGTCAAAATAACACGCACTTTCTTACCAACCGGCACGACGACACGATTATCTACTTCCAGCAAGTAGTGCTCACCTTTAGGCTCGTTATTTTGTATTTGCGCTCTAGGTGTTGATAATTTACTGAAGAAGCTAATCCCCTCACCTTCCCCCGTGAGGTAATCATAACCCCACATCCACTGATAGCCAGTTGCCTTGATGGTCATATCCGGGCTTGAAGTATCTTTCATCGAAATAACAGTTTTAGTTGCCGGCCATGCCATAACGACCAGAATAATACATGGTATTACCGTCCAGACGATTTCAACTGAAGTACTATGATGAAAATTTGCTGCCTTATAGCCCAGTGATTTACGATGCTTCAGTATGGAATAAAACATCACACCAAAAACGCCTATAAAAATAACCAGACATATCCACATAAGCCAGATATGCATGTCATAGATTTCCTGTGCTATCACACTCTGCGGCTCAGGTAAATTATATTTAGACTGCTCACCTGCCGCCATACTCATACTCGAGTATAAAGCGAGAGCGGACACCCCCGCCAGGGCTACTACTGATTTACTGCTCATATTCCCCCCCACATGATTACTAATTTCACTGATTTCAGGTACAACTAAACATTACAAACCTGAACGCTTATTCTGTTCAGCCAGCTTGCGGAAGTCATACGCCAAAATCCCTTTTTTGTACAAAATAACCCTAACTGCGATTGACGATAATTGCATTTCCTTGGCCGAATTTCCTTATTATCCGTAACTTAGATTTTTTTAGTATAGTGTTACACCAACATGCTAATAAAATCGAACCAAAATTCTAGCATGCTGGCGTTGCGCTAACAAGAAAAAATCATGATTTTTATAGCAATATTCCCCTGTTTATAAAGTGGTAATTCAAATTTTCCCACCTCAGAGAAACCCTTCTTGGAAGCAGGAAATTCTATTTTTTTACATCCAAAATTCACTGTTATAACTAATTTTATTAGTAAAATAATTCACAGTTAGCGCAAAAATAATTCACGCTCTTTTAATTGAATCCGAATAATACAGGCACAATCCTCAGAATGCATCAATAATCCAAAATAAATCTGGGTAAAGCATGTGTAGATCGTTACGCCCAATCATCAGCATCCAGAGGAATCATAACTTGTCACACTTGCACAAGTCGTCTGCCTAATGATGTAAAACAATGCAACACTATTAACACGGGAGTGTCTTGCAGATATCGAAACAACCAGGAAGAAAAGACTGGACATACATATAACGCGTTGCTACAAAACAATCAGACCAATTTAATTAACAACATAATAAACAAGATGATTACGACAATTGGAATAGCGAAGCTCATCCAATCTGAAGATGTGCCTTTAGGACTATTTTTCATCATATCCCTGGCTCTTGGAAACAGGAATGCAATAAACATCAGCAAAGCCAATGCGGATACAATTTTCATCCAATCCATATTAAAAACCTTTTATTAAATCTTATCCATTCAAAACAAAACCCCGGATAAACCGGGGTTTCGGGAGAACCATCAAAACCAATGGAAATTAATCGTCTCCACCCATAATGCCCAAGATCTGCAACAGGCTAATAAAGATGTTGAAAATTGTCAGATACAATCCTATCGTCGCCAGCACATAGTTGGTCTCGCCACCATGAATGATACGACTGGTGTCATGCAGAATAAAACCACTCATAATCATGATAACAACAGCAGATATCATCAGCGACATAGCAGGTATTGCCAGGAATATGTTAGCCACTGCGGCAAGCAACACCAACAGGAAACCCACCATTAAAAAACCACCTAAAAAACTAAAATCTTTGCGCGTCGTCAGCACATAGGCAGACAAACCCAAAAAGATAACACCGGTACCACCTAAGGCCAGCGTAATGATGTTTCCACCATTAGGCAGGGAAGCGTACATGCTTAGTATTGGACCCAGTCCAAATCCCAGCATGCCGGTAACCAGGAAAACAATACCAATACCTGCGGGAGAGTTTGCAAAACGGGGTAATACAAACATGGCAATGACCATACCGCCTATGACTGATATCAGATAGGTCATCGGTGGCATTTGCAGAAATATTGAAATTGCTGCGGTTAAACCACTGAAAAGCAATGTCATCGACAAAAGCATATAAGTGTTACGTAAAACCTTATTTGTCGCTAAAGCAGATGGTGCCCTTTGAGCAACTGTTGAGATATTTCTATTCATTATGAAAAAGCCTCCAATTTAAAATTAATTCTTAGCTATGCAACCGAGTACCCAGTGCAAGGCGTTAGGACTATTGTATCCCATGTATAGTTCAAAGCAAATCCTGATAAAACAAATCTTATTTCTGAGTCCAGGAACCACTCGCTGCTTGATACCACCACCCGGATTTAGCCAGCTTTATCCAACGCTGACCAAACGTTGTGCGAATCTGTTGTTCCCACTCAGGATGATTATTGGCACGCGCAATCTCGCGGTAAAGCGCATTTCTATCCTGATTTTCAGCAGAAATCAATGCATTTACATGCTGTCTTTGTGCCAATGGCACAGCACTTGCATCACGCAACGCCACTAACCCATCCTTCGTAAACCCTACTGCGCCATTCTCATAATTTGCCACGAGCTGAGCATGTCGGGCCTGCATACTTTGTTTGAGGCTGGCAATTGCTGGCGTGTTTACTTCTAGATTCGCCTCCTCTGCATATATGGCTTGTGGAACCAAAAACAATGCCATTAACAAAAAATAAAGAATTGTACGATTCATTATCATCACCTCAAGATGTATTTATCTAAATCAAAGAATAGCCACTAAAAATTACAGCATCCCTTATTCTTGCTCCTCTTTTTCTTCAAGTTGCCATACTTCTCCGATGATCTTGTCTGCTGCTTTTTCAGCAGCAGCTGCGGGAAAATAAATATTAATCGTGACACAAGCGGATAAAAATATGCCTAATAACACTGACAGATTTGTATAGAAAAGCATCTTTTTCATACGACTCCTATTGAATAATGGGGTCACTTTCCTGAGTCACCCGTTTTAATCGATCAATCAGTTCCCGCCAACCAACATTATGATTATAGCCCATCACGGTAATAGCGGGGATTCCGCCGCCTTTTACCAGAGTATATTGGGATTGAGGTTCTGGCTCTATACCCCCCATGTAACAAACGTTATTACGTAATGCACAGCGCCAACCAATTTCTGTATAACTAAATGTTTCAAAAAAGCGTAAGAAGCTGCGTTGGATTGCTGCAACCGCGCTTTCCCCGCCCAACGATGAAATATTTTCGATGGCCGCCTGACTGATACGACGCCGATAATTACCAGGGCTACTTTGTAATTTGGCGTCAAACCTTACCGGCCTCCAATTAGATAATTCGAGCTGGTGCATATCCATATCAATTCGCCCTTCTATTTTGCCAAATGAAAATGTTTGTGTAAGTAAACCAAGATCCAGGTTGCGCATTTCCACCTCAGCTTTAAGATGGGGTGCAAACCCCATTGGTTCAAGTAGCGACAAATTATTGACCACAATTTCCCCATCAAAAATTTTAAACAACAGCTCGCCACCTACAGATACAATCTTTTCTTTACCGTTATAGCCGACCTCAGGAATATGACCGGACAATGTGCCAAACATGCTCTGGATTTGCAGTGCTGCGGTTAAATTCTCCATTGATATTGGCGTCAATTCACCACTGAATCCCCAATACCATTTGCCCGCTTGATAGGATGCAACGAAATCTTGCAATTTTAATTTACCATCCAACACAGGTAAAACCAATTGCGGCAACAAAAAATTAAAATTATGAAGCTCTAAAGGCACACGTACAGCACCAAACGGAATGCGCAAAGCGTCGCCATTTAGAATACTGATATCAGCAATTGTTACGCCGTCCGCCCGCCATGGAATATGGGCATTGATCCGGTTAAATGAAAAACGTCCGCGCTGATCGACCACCGACACATCATCCAGATCAAGCGTTAATACCTCATTTGCGCCATCCTTGTAATCCCAAGTGATATCACTTTGCCCGCTAACCGTCAGCTCAGCAAAAGCCGTATCCCGCAAAAATGGTTTCAAAACTTGCTCAAACAAAGCTGACAATTGCATATTATTCGCATGCAAATCAAAATCACGCAACGATTCGTCAGATCGCATCATTAAACCTGAAAACTCGAATTCCCCAATATCAACCAATCTAAGCCTGCTATCGAACAAACGAATACTTTCATCACTCAACACACCATTTAAATACACCTCATGTCCATTGCCAACAAAATAAACAGGTTGCCAAAAAACTTCGCCTTGCGGCCAGCTCAACTCTGTTTGCCAATGCCACTCATTATTCTTCGCAATGTAATCCGCATCTGCCTTGATTGCCAATTCAATCTTCTCACCCGCATGCAAACCGACCAGATCGCTAAAACTCAACGCGTTTACAGATAAATCAACCGCAAGTTGCGTTAACCCAGCCGCATTCCCATTCAGTTTCGCAATTGCATTAATCTTCCCTGTACTTGGAATAGGCATTTCTTCATCAGCGGGTAACCAGTGCGCCAAATAATTGGCCTGACCATCGGTTATAGCCAATAAAGCTTGCCAGTTATCCTCATCCCAGTGCATGGAAAACTGCCAGCTTTCACCGGTTGTGGGCTGGATATTAAATGTTAACTTTTTTTGGGCAGCATCAAATTGAAATGTTATGGGCAGTGATGCAGAATCTGAAAGTTTTAATTGGCCGCTGGCACATTGGATATAATTCTCATCCAGTGTAAATTGATCACAAGTTAAGTTTAAATGACGCCAGATATTATCTTGTACGCCAATCTCTTCAATATTAATTTCTAAGCGAGACGTTTGTTGATCAACAAACTGGATTTTAATGTTTTTTGCATGAAAAGCAGGACTGTGAATATCAGCCAACTTAAGTGTTAATTGGGGATAAGCTGCATACACAGAAAACCCGAGCATGAGTACCAGCAGTAATATCCCAATAAACAGGTTACGCATCAGTTAACCATTAAAAGTTTGCAATATCCTGCCACGCAAAATTTTATGCGGGAAAAACACCGGTAGACAAATAACGATCCCCTCGATCACAAACAATAAACACAATGACAGCATTTTCCACTTGCGCTGACAGTTTAAGCACTGCAGCCAGCGCCCCTCCAGAGGAAATCCCGGCAAAAATACCTTCTACCTGCGCCAGTTGCCGCGTCATATCTTCAGCCTCAGCCTGAGACACATAAAGCATTTGGTCAACTTGATCAGCATCATAGATTTTGGGTAAATAAGCTGGCGACCATTTTCGAATACCCGGAATCTGTGCGCCTTCTTCCGGCTGCACACCAACGATTTTAATCGTTGACTGCTGTTCCCTAAAAAAACGTGAACATCCCATGATAGTGCCCGTCGTCCCCATACTGCTGACAAAATGGGTAATCTTTCCGCCGGTGTCGCGCAAAATTTCCGGTGCTGTGCCTTCGTAATGCGCCAATGGATTATCCGGATTGGCAAACTGATCCAGAATAATGCCTTTGCCTTCATCACGCATTTTTTCCGCCAAATCTCGCGCTTGTTCCATGCCACCCGTTTTGGGTGTCAATATGATTTCCGCACCATATGCGCCCATGGATTGGCGTCGTTCTATACTCAAATTCTCCGGCATAATCAGCACCATACGATAACCCATAATGGCCGCAGCCATGGCCAGCGCAATACCCGTGTTGCCACTGGTGGCCTCAATCAACGTATCACCCGGCTTAATGTCGCCACGCTGCTGTGCATGCACAATCATTGATAATGCAGGGCGATCTTTGACTGATCCGGCCGGATTATTACCCTCCAGCTTGGCTAAAATGACATTACTGGTTTCTCCAGGCAAATGCTTAAGCTTTACCAGCGGCGTATTACCAACAAAATTTTCAATCGTCTTGTACATAGAAATAATTTAAAGCAGTTGATTGTGAATTATCGCATACACAAATAGCGCACTGTAAAAATAAAAAAACCCACTGGAAAATACCAGAGGGTTCGTACCTGCTAAACAAAAAATATGCAACGCTTATTTCTTGTCTGCTACCATCTTCTCAGCTTGCTTGGCACCAACGGTAATACCTTCATTGAGTTGTTTCACGGTACCCGGCCCAATGCCATTCACATTTTTCAAATCATCTTTAGATACAAAAGCGCCATTTTTCTCACGGTGCTCAATGATTGCTTTCGCTTTGGCGGGACCAATTCCCTGAAGTGACTCAAGCTCAGTTTGCGTCGCCGTATTGATATTGACCACGGCATATGCAGTTCCAGCAAATGAGAATAATAAAACAATAATCATAACTAATAGCTTCATTTTATGTCTCCTTTGTAAAATACAAATACTGAATTTATTGAACAAAAAACACTTCAGTTTTTGTATAAATTAAAAAAATATCTCCATACATTGCTAAAAACAGCAGCGCATGAAGATAAAGCTTTACATCGGATATTTATATGATTTTATTGAGTTAATTCTTGAAATTATTTTCCAAAAAACCTGCAAACCCAAGCATGACGCCATAAAATATTACCCCGTCAACTTCAAATTGGCAGAGTAATTACATCAAGCATTTTTGAAGCGTGAGTGCTTAACAAACAAAATCGTCAGCAACGGTAAAACAAAGCCAATAATAGTGACCGTAATTAATAATTGCCCCAACTCACCATAGTCAGCCGGGATCGTCACTTGGCCGGAAGCCTGGTCTTTCACTTCACGTGTTACCTCAAAAAATTGATTGAGATATTTGGTGCCAAGCTGGGAGGCGGACAATGCGAGATTTGTAAATGAGGCCATCACAGCAAAAAATGTGGCCTTGAGTTTTTCCGGCGCAGAATTAGCGATCCATGCCAGCATAGGGATCATCGCAATCTGGCCTAACGGTGACTCCAACGCTGTATCAATCAGCGCAATAAAGCGCGCATCCACAACCCCACCAGTCACTGAAGCCGTCCATTCATGCAAACCAAAAAACATACCTATGATTGGCATCGAAAGTAACGTACCGGCAATGGTAAGAAAGCCGATAATATATGCGATGGAGCGCTCCGCCATGAAGCGACGAAAAATGAACATGCCAAACAACGTCAACGTTGCACCGACCAGTGACAATATCGCCAGGAATTGCTGATCAAAAGCGAGCTCATCAATCATCCACCAGGTTGCACCTGCACCCGGCCCCGGAATCGCCCGAAATACAAAAACCAATACAGCCGTCCCCACCAATACATTGCGTGCTTCGGGTTCGAGTTCTCCAGTTAGCCGCCACATCAAAAATATGACGATGCTCATGGATATGACAAATATGATTTCTTCGCCGCCTGGAATCCGGCTAAGGCCAATACTCAATGACAGAATGGTAAATAACAAACCGCCACCTAGTATCCACCAGTTAATTGGCGGCGGTTCTGAATGGATACCCATTAATACAAAAGCTTCCAGCCGACTATAGCCTTGTGCTATAAATCGAGCCATTTCACGCCGCTGCAGCCAAGCTGCAAACACCACTCCAAATATAGACACCAATGGAATGATTAACGCGAGCTGATAGACAAACAAATAAACCGCTTCTTTTTCAGCCTCTGGCAGCGTACCGGCATCCCGTAGTACAAAAACATTCACTAATGACACTAAAATACCGCCGCCTATAATCGCAACACGCCCCAGGGTTTGCATGGTGACATGCATTAATTTACGTTTATCCGCACCCAGCTTTTGTCCATTTTCATCGACTCGCGGCACGGCTTCAACCGTCATGGCATCCGCCACCACATCCTGCAAAACATAGCCAATTGGCGCAAGTAATGCGGAGATCACGAACCAGGTTTCGACAGGCGCCATCTCTACCATGGCATCCGTATGTCCGAGCAAACCAATCATGATCAACAAACTCAGCATGATCAAACTTGCGCCCAGGTAAACCAGCAAGCCTTTCCAGCGCCAAACCAAATCAACCAAATGCCCCATGGGCATTTTAAGCGCCCAAGGCAACATCATCCAAAAACCCAACATGGCTAGAAATTCAGCTGAAAGCCCGAGTTTTTCCTTCACGTAGAATGTGCCGACAATACCCGTTAAGCCCGAAATACCCGCAGCCATATAAACCATCAGCGGTGGCAAATATGACAGACGCATTTCACGCCCAAGCGAAAGAATGTTAGCGCTAAACCAATGACTCATTACAGACATAAATCCAGTAACCGGTGGCATATTTTTCATAATTTTTGTTGTTTTGGATTTTTAGATGATTTATCGATAATTTCTCACTGCTGCTTGGGGCGCACACCAACTCTCACCTGAATCTTTTTTTCCGCGCCATTACGCATTACTGTAACCGTTACCGTCTCACCTGGCGAAAGTGCTGCCACCAAATTGAGCATGTCCGACGAATTCAAAACCGCATCAGCTTCCACAGCAATCAAGATATCGCCCGGTTTAATACCTGCCCGGTCAGCCGGCCCATTTCTAAGCACGCTGGATATTAACGACCCGGTTGTTGTTTGCAAACCAAACGATTCGGCCAGTTCCCGCGTCATATTCTGCATGCTGACACCTAACCAGCCCCGTATTACACTACCAGACTGAAGAATCTGCTCCATAATTTGCTTGACAACATGCACTGGAATCGCAAAGCCAATACCCAGTGAACCACCGGTTCGAGAATAAATCGCGGTATTTATGCCGATTAAATTACCATAGATATCCGTCAACGCCCCCCCTGAGTTCCCCGGATTTATTGCCGCATCCGTTTGAATAAAATCTTCAAACGTATTAATCCCCACCTGGCTTCTACCCAGCGCACCGATAATACCCATGGTAACGCTCTGGCCAACACCAAATGGATTGCCCACGGCAAGCACAATATCACCAACTTTGGCTTGTTCAGGCTGCGCAAAAGTGATGGCAGGCAAATCTTGCAAGTCTATTTTTAACACCGCCAGATCCGTCTCAGGGTCAGAACCAATAATACTCGCTTTGACTTTGCGACCATCCACCAAAGCAATTTCAACTTCATCCGCAGCTTCCACAACATGGTGGTTGGTTAAGATATAACCATCGGAGCTGACAATAACACCGGAGCCCAGACTTGACGTGCGCCGCCTTCTTGATTCAAATTGTTCGCCAAAGAAACGCTGAAACATTGGATCATTCAACAATGGATGTGAAGGCGCTTTCACTTCTTTACTGGTAAAGATATTAACCACTGACGGCATCGCATGCTCTGCTGCAGTATTAAAACCATCCGGCACTTGCGCACTGGCTGCGGGTGAGGATTCCTTAATAGTCACCAACGTTCCACGCGGATGCCAAGGCAATAATTCCGGGCGCAATGTGGAAACAACGAAAAAAATAGCCAGCATTATCGTTGCCGTTTGTGCAAAAATTATCCAAAGTCTGTACATATGCGCGTGTTACTCCAAAATTATTATTGACTACGTTGTATGATGTTGCAGTGAATAGTCCGACAGATTATTAAACGCCATCCATTATGGCGCACGAAGGGGAGCCAATGCATCGAAATGAACTTGAAAACCACCTGAATCAATTGCTGGATATATCCCGTTTCCGTGATTATTGCCCAAATGGGCTGCAAGTGGAAGGGCGCGACACGATTCAAAACGTTATCAGTGGCGTTACTGCCTCAATGAGTCTATTGGAAGCGGCTGTTGCGGCTAAAGCGGACACCATTCTCGTACATCATGGTTATTTCTGGCGCGGTGAGAATGCGTGTTTAACCGGCATAAAAGCCCGCCGCATTGCCCTGTTAATGACAAACGAAATCAATTTGTTTGCCTATCATCTGCCATTGGATGCGCACCTTGAATTGGGCAATAACACACAGTTAGGTCAAAAATTAGGATTGATAGAAACCAGCCGCTTCGGCGAACAAGATATCGTCGTACTCGGCAAGCCGCAGCAAGTCATGACATTGGCGGCATTAGCCGAAAAAATATCACACACATTGTTGCGCACGCCCATGATGATTGGTGATCCAGACAAACCCATACGGAATATTGCCTGGTGCACAGGCGCAGCACAAAGTTATTTTGATGCAGCCATCCAGATGGATATCGATGCGTTTATTACCGGTGAAATCTCAGAACAAACCGTACATATCGCACGTGAATCCGGTGTAGCGTTTCTTTCAGCCGGACACCATGCAACCGAGCGTTACGGCGTGCAAGCACTGGGTGAACATATTGCGCAAAAGTTTGGTATCAGCCATCAGTTTATTGACATTGATAACCCCGTGTAAGCCACTGAACTCAGGTCTTAATCTTCAGCATCATCGTCTTTCTTTTTTCTACCGGAAAACATCGTCCACCATATGATAAAAATAAATAAACTGAGCGCTAAAATTGCTTCAATTGCGATTACCCACATAATTTAAGGTTGCTGTATAGTTAATAAATTCAAAACAGATGCCACTCTAACCAATATTTGATGAAAAACCAATTAAGTTTTCCACTATTTTTTCTTCTCCTGTTGTTGACTGCTTGTTCGACTGAAACAACACCACCGCCAATTACAAAAGAAAAACCATTGGAACCCGTTATTTCATCACCTGAACCAATAGACGCAACCGATACAACAGACGCAACATCAACCCTATCCACACACATACCAGCAGATTGGTCAACGTTAACAGGCTGGGCAGATGATGATCTGCTGTCAGCATGGCACACTTTCTTACAAAGCTGCACTGTTTTAAGCAAGCAACCACTTTGGCAAGAAACCTGCTCAATGGCAGCCTCAATCCAGCAAACCGATAATGCCGTTCTCAGGAATTTCTTCGAAACCAACTTTATTCCCTATCAGGTCATTGATGACCAAGGTAGCGACGAAGGGTTAATTACCGGCTATTACGAACCATTGCTGCAAGGCAGCCGCACACCTTCCGAGCTTTTCCGTTATCCGCTTTATGCAGCACCGAATGAATTGCTGATTATTGATTTAGGCGACATCTACCCCGAACTGAAAGACCTGCGACTACGCGGACGTCTGGATGGCCGTAGAGTTGTTCCGTATTACAGCCGCGCCGACATTATGAATAGCCCTGAAATATTGGACGGCTATGAACTGGTTTGGGTGGATGATGAAATCGAATTATTTTTCCTGCAAATTCAGGGATCAGGCCGAATCATGCTGGATGACGGAGAAATCCTAAAAATCGGCTATGCGGAACAAAATGGCTACCCGTACAACTCCATTGGCCGATTATTGGTACAACAGGGTGAATTACCGTTGGAAAAAGCATCCATGCAAGGCATCAAACAATGGGGACAACAAAACCCGGATAAATTAAACACACTATTACAACAAAATGCGCGGTATGTTTTTTTCCGCGAATTACCCGCTGATTTATCCGGCCCCATCGGCGCAATGGGCGTACCACTAACTGCTGGCAGAAGCATCGCCATTGATCCACGCTCAATACCACAAGGCGCACCTGTATTCCTGGCAACCACCTGGCCCAACACAGACAAACCACTTAATCGCCTCATGGTGGCACAAGATGTCGGCGGCGCCATCAAAGGCGGCATACGCGCTGATTTCTTCTGGGGATTTGGCCAGGAAGCCGGTAATCAAGCGGGGAAGATGAAACAGAGTGTAAAAATGTGGGTACTCATGCCACAAGGTTATACAACGCCACAGCTTGCCCGGCAATGACGCAATATGCTAAATGGGTTTTCCGTGGCTAAAGGCGACACGAAACTATCATTTTCAATTTATCGAAGCTAAAAAATTAACGAAGTAGGATGGATAAGCGAAGCGCCATCCGTCACTTGCCATTGATCATAAATCAGCAACAATTAAATTTTATTGTTGTCTATAATAACATATGACAAATGGAGCAAAGTTGTTGATCCATTTGACTTTAAACATGATTGACGGATGGCACTTTGCTCATCCATCGTTGGCTCTACATCTCACAGCAATTCTCAGTGGTCTCTGTGAACTCAGTGTGCTCTGTGTTTTCTTTTTTAGCTCCATTTGCCAAAAGAAAAGAAGGGCACTAAATATTAAATCCAATGGCAGACACCAGGACTTCGTGCCCAATTGCACGATGGCCGTGTTGCTCTTTGTTGTAGGGAGCAGCCATACACCTCCTCGTGCCTTGCCAGACAATCCAAAAGTAGCACACTCGAACACGTTCAACTGAGAGATTTAGATTGATAAATCTCTCAGTCTCTGCCAAAATAAAATCTAGATTAGCTAGATTTAAAGGTGGCAAATATGCAATGGCGATTAGCGGAAGCAAAGAACCGTTTTAGCGAGGTTATAAACAAAGCGATATCCGAAGGCCCTCAGACAGTTACGCGCCGTGGTGATACTGTCATTATCTTATCTCAAAATGATTATGAGAAATTAACTGGAAAGCAATCAGGATTTAAAGATTTTCTACTCAACCAGACACCCAGTATAGAAGGTCTTGACCTAAAGCGCGACAAGGCACCAATGCGAGATATTGATCTATGAGGGTATTGCTCGACACCTGCGTATTATCAGAACTCCGCAAAGATCATTGTCATGAAAATGTACGAAAAGCAATAGAAGAATGTACTGAAGAGTCATTATTTCTCAGTGTGATCACTATTGGAGAAATAACCAAAGGTATCGGGCTGCTTAACGAAAGCAAGCGTAAACGAGAATTACAAAGCTGGTTGCAAACTATTGAACGATATTATTCCAGTCGGATACTACCTATCGATTTGGAAATTGTCCGCATCTGGGGTGAGATCACCGCATCAGCACAAAAATCAGGGCAAACCATAGCTGTTAGTGACGGGTTAATTGCTGCCACTGCGTTACGACATGGACTTCATATTATGACAAGAAACGTCGATGATTTTAACCCTGGCGGCGGATTATTGATCAATCCGTGGGAATGAATTTAGTGAGGATGGATAAGCGAAGCGCCATCCGTCAATCATATTTAAAGCCAAGTGGAACGATAACTTTGCACCATTCGCCATATTTTATAGATACAACAATATAATCATTGCTGGTTCTGATCAATGACACAAATGACGGATGACGCTTCGCTCATCCGTCCTACGACTCTGACCCAACAATAAAAAAGCTTGCTGATTTTTTACTCAGCAAGCTTTTCCAAGAAAATAATGATTCAGATTACTCTTTACTGGCACTCTGTAGTTTCTCTTCAATCGCCGTACCAGGAATCATCCCGCCAACAATCGTACCATCCGCAAAAACCAGTGTAGGCGTACCCGTTACTTTATTTAGCTGCCCTGATTTAACCAACTCAGCCAGTGGTGTCTCACAGTCTTTGTCGGTTGGCGCAACGCCTCTTAGCATAAAATCATCCCACGCTTTAATTTGATCGTCAGCACACCAGATATTTTTAGAAAGTTCAGCGGAACCATTCAAGACCGGATACAGCAAGGTGTAAATCGTAATATCTGTAATATTCACCAGCTCTCTTTCCAATTGTTTGCAGTAAGGACAATTCGGGTCTGTGAAAACAGCCAATTGGCGCGCTCCATTGCCTTTGACAACCTTGATAGCAGACTCCAACGGCAGGGAATCCAGAGGAACCCGACGTGCAGCCTTGATTTCTTCTAAACGTTCATTGGTTAAACTGGTGCGGGTTTTGGTGTCGATCACATGACCAAAAAAGAAATAATCTACAATATCATCGGTATAAAAAATTTCACCGCCCACAACAACTTCATATAGCCCTAAATAAGGCACCTTTTTTAAACTCTCAATTGTTGCACCTGGAAAATGAGGTTGAATGGCTTTTTTTATTGCCTCCTCTTTCGCCCAAGTCAGACCAGAGAAAAAACATAATGCGAGGATTATAATGAACAACTTAAGGTGCATGACCATAAAATGACTCCAGGGTTTAAAAAATTTGAGGGCACTTCTAATAATCCAGATTTCATCTCAACTGCTGCGCTGCAAAATTTTTCCGCGCCTTGCATTTGAGCGAACTCTGAATTTTTAGAGGTGCCCTTAATTCAATGCATGTTGCATTAAGCGGATTTTTATCAACGGTAAATGATTGGTGGCCTCAAGCCCGAAATTTCGCAAGCGGGCAACTGTCGGGTTTGAATTGGTAAATAATTTTTGCAGGCCGTCCGTCACCATTTCCAAAGCCAGGATATCTTCCTTACGGGCGCATTCATAACGGCGTAATAACATGAAGTCACCACAGTCCGTTTGCAAGCCACGTGCATTCAGTATCGCTGCAAGTTCTCGCGTATCGCGCAAACCCAGGTTTACCCCTTGACCAGCGAGTGGATGAATACCATGCGCCGCATCACCAATCAATACCAAACGGGGTTTAACCAGGTTTCTCACATGCACAAAATTCAGCGGAAAACCAACCGGTGGCGTGACCAATTGCAAGTCGCCCAAAGTATGCGAAGACGCTTCGGCCACGCGTTGACATAACTCGGCTGCGGGTAAATCACGCAGCAAATTAGCATGTTCTTCAGTGGTCGACCAGACCATGGACACGCGTTGATCCGGCAGCGGCAGCAATGCCAGCACACCATCACGCCGGAACCACTGATGCGCAATGTTTCGATGGGAGTGCTGCGCACTGAAATTAGCCACCAAGCCGATTTGTTGATACGCATGTCTTGCAACGTCAATGCCCGCCTGTTGACGCACCCAGGAATTCACACCATCCGCACCGACGACTAACGCGGTTTCAAGCAGATTGCCATCTTCCAGTTGCACCTCGACATGGGATTCATGCCAGACAATTGATGTGCATTTTGCCGGACAAACAATTTCTACATTTTCATTGGAAGACTGGAGCACATCCCAAACGGCTGTTTGCAATTGACGATTCTCTGCAATAAATGCCAATTCTGAAACACCCATTTCATACGAACTAAAGTCGATTTGAGCGCTGTTGTCATCCCCAAACACTGCCATATCGTAGACTGGTGTAATACGTGCAGCTTCCATCCGCTGCCACACACCCAAGTCTTGCAAAAGGGTTGCGCTACCGGGACTAATGGCATAAACCCGGCTGTCCCAGCTCTCATCTTGCGGCAATGGCGCAGGCTCACGCGTTTCAATCAGCGCTATTTTCAAGCCACTGTCCTCCAGTGCAGCCACCAGGCTGGCACCAACCAATCCACCGCCAATCACTACAATATCGTATTTCATGGGCTGATTATACAATTGCTTTGCGGGTTGCGGAAATAATACACAAATCTTATACCGCACAAACAACAGTGGGTTGAAAAAAAACCAGCCATCCTTATATTGATAGTACAAGTGAAAATAAAAAAAAGTGTCTCAATAATCTTCGCTTTAGATTGAATGAGACATTCATTAAAACAATTATTTAATTATGTTTTTTTAATCTAAAAGGAGATAATCATGGCTATAACAAGATATGAACCTTGGGGTTTGTTAAATCAATTACAAAGAGAATTGGAACGCGGCACGGTTGAAGGATCTACAGCAACCGCTGAATGGGCACCTGCTGTAGATATCAAGGAAGAGGCCGAGCGTTTCTTAATCCATGCCGATATACCGGGCGTGAAACCCGAAGAAATAGATATCAGCATGGAAGACGGTGTACTCACCATTAAAGGTGAAAAGAAAACAGCAGCGGAGACCGAAAAAGATGGCTATAAGCGCGTTGAACGCACCTATGGTTCTTTTTACAGGCGTTTCAGTTTGCCTGATACAGCAAACTCTGATGCTATTTCAGCCGCATCCAAACATGGCGTTCTGGAAGTTGTTATTCCCAAACGTGAAGCGGTACAACCCAAGAAAATCAGTGTAACGTCGGTACATTAATGTTGCATTGCAATGAATTAATGGGGCCTCGGAGTAAACGGGCTCCATTTTTTTGTATTATTTTGCCAAGTCCTACAAAGCATGACAGAATTGCGCCCTTTTTATGCAATCGCTAAAACACCAAGCGTTAAGCACTAAACAGCCAACCATTAACCAAACCACCCCTATGCCATTAATCACTCTAGAAAAAGCTTCTCTGGCATTTGGCCATCACGCATTACTCGATCAAGTAAATTTACAGCTTGACCCTGGTGAACGTGTCGGGCTGATCGGTAGAAATGGTGGCGGGAAATCAAGTCTGTTACGTGCATTATCCGGCGAAATAAAGCTGGATGATGGCAAGCTCTGGCGCGCACCGAATTTAAAGTTGGCCTTTGTATCGCAGGAGCCAATACTCGATCCCGCCAATACGGTTTATCAAGAAGTCGCTAACGGCTTGGGTAATATTAGTCAGACTTTGCTTGACTATCATGCCACATCGCATGCATTGAGCGAAGGCAGCGAAGACACTGACGCATTGCTTACCCATCTGCAGGATTTGCAAAGTGAGCTTGAAACACATGATGGTTGGAGCCTCCAGGCGAAAATAGAAACCGTCATCGATAAATTAAATTTGCCTGCCGACACACGCATTGAACATCTTTCCGGCGGCTTAAAAAAACGAGTCGCGCTGGCACGCGCACTGGTTATTTCGCCTGATGTCTTATTACTGGACGAACCAACCAATCATCTGGACTTTTCTTCCATCGAATGGTTAGAGGAATTACTGAAAGATTTTTCCGGCAGTGTTTTACTGATTACACATGACCGGCGTTTTCTGGACAACGTGACCACCAGAATTGTCGAACTGGATCGCGGCAACCTGGAATCATTTGCCGGAAAATTTACCGACTATCAGCGTAAAAAAGTGGAAATGCTGGAAATCGAAGCCGTGCATAATCAAAAATTTGATAAAGTGCTGGCGCAGGAAGAAGTGTGGATACGTAAAGGCATACAAGCACGTCGCACGCGTAACGAAGGCAGAGTACGGCAACTGGAAGCGTTACGCCTGGAACGGACTGCACGACGGGAGCGGGCAGGCAAAGCCAATATTAATGTGGATGCGGGAGAGCGTTCCGGTAAATTAGTCGCGGAATTAGAACACATCAGCAAACGCTACGATGACAATATCATCATTGAAGACTTCTCCTGCCGTATCTTACGTGGCGACAAAATCGGATTGCTTGGCCCCAACGGTGCTGGCAAATCAACCTTATTAAAATTAATCCTGGGTGAATTACAACCCGATGACGGCACCATCCAGCAAGGCACCAAAATTTCGGTCGCCTATTTTGATCAAATGCGTGAGCAGTTGGATGAGGAAATGACCCTGACGGAAACCATCAGCCAGGGTTCCGAATTTGTTGAAATCAATGGCAAACGCAAACATGTCATCAGCTACCTGGAAGACTTTTTGTTTCCACCACAGCGGGCGCGTTCTCCCGTTAAATCCTTATCGGGTGGCGAGCGCAATCGCTTATTGCTGGCGCGTTTGTTTACACGCCCCGCGAATGTTTTGGTACTGGATGAACCAACCAATGATCTGGATATTGAGACGCTTGAGTTATTGGAAACGTTATTACAAAACTATGCGGGAACGCTTTTTCTGGTTAGCCATGACCGGGAATTTCTTGATAATGTCGTAACACAGGTCATTGTGTTTGAAGGTAATGGTATACTTACGGAATATATTGGGGGTTACGAAGATTGGGTGCGCGCAAAAAATACACAAGACGATTTAATTAGGCAAAAAACAATTGCGCAACAATCCGCTACCTCATCAAAAACAAAATCAACCAAACAATCAACGCGAGCTAAAAAACTCAGTTATTTGGAAGCTCGTGAGCTTGAAGCGTTACCAGCAAAAATAGAAGCCCTGGAACAAGAGCAGACAAATGTCAGCTTGCAGTTAAATGATTCCACAATCTATTGTGACAAACCGGATGAAGCAAAGGCTTTGCAATTACGTTTTTCGGTGATTGAAAAAGAGTTAACGAACTGCCTTGAAAGGTGGGAAGAATTGGAGTCAAAATATGTTGCAAACAGGTAGAACTTACGACAGTAATTTCCCTATACACAACATGGACATACTCACTATTCATTGACCAAATAAGGCACATCGTTTAAAGTTCAACTTTTGAAAGAAGGAGGGTTACATGAAACACAAAATAATTATGAATTTATTACTCGCCTCGAGTATGCTGTTTGTCTTTTCAGGCACAGTTCACGCTGGTGATGCTGTCGCTGCAAAAGAAAAGTCTTCCATGTGCGAGGGTTGCCATGGCATTGCTGGTGGTTATAAAACTTCTTTTCCAGTGGTTTATAACGTACCAAAAATTGGCGGACAACATGAAGAATATTTAGTCAAGGCGCTGGAAGGTTACAGAAATGGAACACGCAGTCATCCTACTATGGATGCGCTGGTTAAATCTTTATCCGAACAAGACATCAAAGATTTTGCTGCATATTACGCCGCGAATTAATTAAATCATTTAAGCAAGGAACGAATCATGAAGAATTTTGTTATTGCCGCGATGAGCGGTGCAGCCCTGTTGATTTCTGGGCCATTAATGGCGGCTGATATTGAAGCTGGCAAGAGTAAAGCAGCAGAAGTTTGTGCTTCATGCCACGGTGCGGACGGCAACAGCCCAGCACCAAATTTTCCTAAAATTGGTGGTCAGTACAGAACCTACATTGCAAAAACATTAAAAGATTATAAATCTGGTGCACGTGTTGATCCTATCATGGCCGGTATGACAGCAGCTTTAAGTGCGGAAGATATTGAGAACCTGGCTTTTTATTATTCCAGCCAAACAGGCAACCTGAATTCAAACAAATAAAACCAGTTAATCAGTCGGGTCTAGAAGGCCCCTTGATTTTAGTAAAAAACGGAATATAACCAACAAAAATGGCGTTATATTCCGTTTTTTATTTGTACTTCCTCAGCTGCCTATCCAGGCAATCAAAGTAAATAGCAGCATCGGGCGCAGATTGACAACGTTGCGCTTGCCAAATCATTTCTGCCAGACATTCCATCACTTGATGCGCGGCATCATGTTCACTCCCGCAATTTTTGCGTAATCGCTCGAACCGATCACAAATGCCAGCAGGTTGATCAATGGAAAGCTGTTCCTTGATCGCGATGTGCATACTCATATGCAAAAAAGGATTGGTGTCTCCCATTTCCGGCAAATAATCTTTATCACGATAACGCTCGACATCCTCAAGCATGTCATGATACTCCGGGTGCAGCAGTATCACCTCAAGTGCAATCTGCTCCAGGCCGGTCAGCGTTTCCTGCTGACGATATTTTTGCCAAGTGTCAAAAAATATTTGGCGCGCCTGATCTCTGGATGGATTAAACATGGTGTAATTTCAGCCTTAAAGTATCAACAATGATAGTTTCATGCAGGCTAAATAGTTTTCTCTTTAAATTCACACAAATGATTAATAATACATGATGCGCACTCCGGCTTGCGTGCTTTACACACATAGCGCCCGTGAAGAATCATCCAGTGATGCGCATCCAGGAAAAATTCTTTAGGCACCACTTTCAGCAACTTTAATTCAACGTCTAAAACATTTTTACCGCGAGCGATGCCGGTACGATTGGATATTCGGAAAATATGCGTATCAACAGCAATGGTGGGCTGTCCGAATGCGGTATTCAGGACCACATTCGCTGTTTTTCGTCCGACTCCAGGCAATTTCTCCAACTGTTCACGTGTGCGCGGCACTTCACTATGATGTTGCTGGATGAGTAATTGGCATGTTGCCAAAATATTCTTGGCTTTGGTTTTATATAAACCAATACTTTTAATAAAACTCAGCAAACGCGCTTCACCCAGCGCAAGAATTGTCTCCGGTGTATTGGCTTGCGGAAATAACTTTTTAGTCGCCAGATTAACACTCTTGTCCGTTGCCTGCGCGGACAATACCACAGCAACCAGCAACTCAAATGGCGAATGATATTCAAGCTCGGTTGTAGGATGCGGATTCGTTGATTTTAAACAGGCAAAAATTTCACGTCGTTTAGCAGCATTCATAGTGGTTTCTGGCTATTGTTTTCAGCCATCTTTGCACGCGCTGCGGTAGCGCGTTTGATCGCTGCCTGGACAATCGCCCTCTTGCGATCCTCTGGTGAAGTCGGTGTTTTGACAACCTGTGATTTCGCACTATTTTGTTGTGCCAACCGTTCTTGTTCTGCCTGTTTTTCCCGCTCAAGTCTTTGCAACCTGAATTGATAGCGTGCACGCGCAAGGTCTGCTACCTTTTGTTTATCTTCCTGCAACGAAATAACGCTCTGCTGTTCTACCGGCATTAACGTAATACAGTCCATCGGACAAGGCTCAATACACAGTTCACAACCCGTACATTCAGCGCTAATCACAGTATGCATTTGCTTTGCAGCGCCTACAATGGCATCCACCGGGCAGGCCTTGATACAAAAGGTACAGCCAATACAAATATTTTCGTCAATAAAAACAACCGCTTTCGGCTTGGGAAAACCATGTATGGTATTCAACGGCTTGGGCTGAATGCCCAACAAATCCGCCAATTTCCGGATGCCTTCAGCATCCCCTGGCGGACACTGATTAATATCTGCCTGCCCCTCTACAATGGCTTCAGCATAAGGCTCACAGCCTGCATAGCCACACTGCCCGCATTGTGTTTGCGGCAACAGGGCATCGATTTGTTTTACCAACTGTTTATTCATTTCTACGTATTCGTATCGTTTTTGGCGCATAGCACATGTGCAATGTCTCGCACCAAATCCGGGCCACGATAAATCAATCCAGTATAAATCTGTACCAAACGCGCACCGGCATCCATTTTTTCTTTGGCATTGGCCGCCGACATAATACCGCCAACACCAATAATGGGAATTTCATCTTGCAAAATACTGTGCAATTGACGAATGACTTGCGTAGCCATTTGCGTCAAAGGCGCACCACTTAAACCGCCACTCTCTTTAGACACCGGCAACTGATCAATCCCCGTTCGTGAAATGGTTGTATTGGTCGCTATGACGCCATCAATTTGATGTTTCAGTAATAATGTTGCCATCGATTCAATTTGTGGTGGTTCCAAGTCTGGCGCAATTTTTACCACTAATGGCGTATATTTGCCATGTTTTTCAGCCAATTTCTGGTGCTCATTTTTTAAGTCACGCAACAAATGATCAAACGCTTCACTATCTTGTAACTGACGCAAATTTTTTGTATTCGGTGATGAAATATTTACCGTGACATAACTGGCGCGGTTGTATACTTTGCGCAGGCAAATAAGATAATCATCGACGGCTTGTTCCAGCAGCGTATCAAAATTTTTACCTATATTAATACCCAATATGCCTTGATAATCTGATTGCCTGACATTCTCAAGCAATCGATCTACACCATGATTATTAAAACCCAGGCGATTAATCACAGCGTTGGCCTGCGGCACACGAAAAATTCGCGGTGTTGGATTACCCGGTTGAGCACGTGGCGTAACCGTACCAATCTCAATAAAACCAAAACCCAGCGCAGCGAGTGCATCCAAGTGCTCGCCATTTTTATCCAGACCAGCAGCCAATCCAATAGGGTTTGGAAAATCAAGCTCCATGATTTTTCGGGGTGGACAAACAATAGGGTCGCTATTGAGCAACCCAAATTTCTTGGCTTTCTCAATAGCACTAAATGTAATACAGTGCGCCGCTTCAGGGTCGAGTTTAAACAACAGCGGGCGAAGAAGTGAATATAGCATGCGGCTAATTTTAGCTTGAAAGCTGACTGGTTTAAATAAGATTCATATGAAAGTTGAAAACCAACGAGCTAAATGGTGGGTTTTTGGGCATCAAAAGGCTCCGTGGTATATTAATCTCGATACGACCTGACCGTCAGTTGTCGGCCAACAACAGCCGGCCACCAGATTCCAGTGAACGACTGGATAACCTTAAAAGCAGTCATGTTAACCCTAACTAACAGAGTGGATCTAGTGTCCAGAAACACGTTAAACGTTATGTCCGGCTTTATGAGCAACAGAAAACCAAAAAAGCCACCTCGGAAGAGATGGCTTTGGTTCTAGGACTGTACGTTAAACGTTGGTGGTGTTGGTGTCGTGCCGGGCTAAGATGCATTGAGGGTAAGACTTGCTTCAACGAATACTCAGATACGCCGTCTGTAACGCGCGTAGCCGAACATTCCCGCTAGTCCCATTATCAACATTAAATATTGTTCTGGTTCGGGTATCGGAGACGTTATAGTATTGAAATAACATGTACCATTGGAACACGAGTTATCTCCGATCTCGATCACTGTGTTTCGACGTCCAATGCCGTATGCCGTGCCGTCTTTACTCCAGAAATTGAATTCGTCACCTTCGATATGTGTGCCTGTCACGTCCCAGACGATGTGTTTGATGTCGTCGCGTTCGTACTTGCGTCCATTATTATGACCGCCTGTAATTTCCCAGTGAAAGCTCTCAACGTATGTCGAGACGTTGAATCCCCGTGAGCCGCAGTAGGAGCAACCGTCATCAGGGGCGTTGTCTGCGAGTGTTAATTGACCTAATGCGGTGGAACGGTCAGTGCCTAAACTATTAATAATGAACGTTGTGGATGCGCTGGACTGCCCGGTGATGAATAGGACTAAAATTAGTATGACACTGACCTTACCCCCGAGTTTGAATAGACTGCGATGTAATTTGCTCATTAAAATCCTCAGTTAAGTGGTTAAAGGAAACGCCGATTGATTGATTAATCAGCTTTTTTCATGAAATAGTATATACAGATATTATCTGTATATACTATAAGCCATTGTTGCTTGTTTATGGGTGATTTCAAGTTCTAAGTGCAACAGTTTTTATCTTGAAAAGATCTTCGTAAGGGGTTCTGAAATAAAAACATTTTCTTGGTCGATGATTTAATTTCTCAACGGTTTGTTTAATGATCTTATCACTGAATTCAAGAAAATCACATCCTTTAGGAAAAGAAAAAATCTTCTTAATGAACCATTGGTGCTTTCATTTAATCCGCGTTACCAAGTGGCATATGGGGCAGCAAAATAGACTCTGCTTGCTGTTGTATTTTCCAGCATTTTAAACTTAGAAAACTCGCTACCATTATCAATGGTAAATGTTTTAATAAACTTTGGGTTGATGCATTTAAATTTCTTAAATGTCTTTGCATGAAGGTATCTGAACGTTTATTTGCGACCTTTCCTGCGACAAGAAATCGGCTTTTCCGTTCGACGTGAGTAGCAAGTATCGACCAATAGACCCAGCTGCCCCCCCTCAAATCGAATGTCCGCTTGATCCTGCTATGCCGTCTTTTGGCAATATGGGGCGAGAGGCTCCTTTGGGTCCAGACTGTGTGAAAACTCCGTATTAAAATTTCTTGTGGTAAATGCTACCTTTATTTATTACTTATTCGCTTGAAAAGTGGAAAATGCAGGCAGATATCTGAACTACTTCTAACAGGCAGTGGGAATTGATTTTATTTTGATCAGGATTTTCGAGTTTTCACACAGTCTGGGTCGGTACCGGTCAACTGACTAAAATCACTATTTTTTATTTTGACGAACGAAAATAGGCTGTATAACTGAGTGGATGTGGTTATTCAGGGTTTTGGCAACTGGTTAACTTTTAGACAAAAGTTAACTAATTTGTTAGTAATCTGCAGCATTTTATTTCGTATTTTTGTTAGAATTTAACCAAATAAATATTTCAAGGGAGTGAGGGGAGTGAAATATGTCATTAGTTAAGTGTAAACAAAAAGATTGTCCAAATATGGTAGCAGGAGATGCTACAGTCTGTCCAAGTTGTGGTACTTCAAATCCAGCAGTATCTTATAGAGAGGAGGAATTAATAAGAGCTCTCAATGAAGCTAATCGCATGACTGAACATTGGGCAAACAAGGCAGAAGCAAACAAGCCGGGTTGGTTCAGCCAATTTGTACCGTTTAGAGCCAGTGTGTATGAAGAGTACAGCCGTCGCTCTAGTGTAAATCAATCAAACGCCGTAATTTTAGAAGAAAATCTTCGAAAGCTTCGTGAAGAAAAATTTAAATGAAAAGTTCTTTTAAATCCAGCTAAGTTAGCTGGATTTTTTTTGTTTCTTAGATCGAAGGGTAGGGGAAAGATCTGACTAAACTCGCTCCCCAATATGAATATTGCCGGAAATATAAATTATCGGTAAAGTATAGGAATGACATACAAGAAAAACCAACCATTTAATGCGACCAGCACCCAACCTACCAAACACAGTAACCGACAAAGTTTATCCAGTTCAGTATCAACAGCTAATCTGAGAAAGCTACAAACTGGTTAACTTTTATCCATTAGTTAATGAGTTTTACTGTGCCAATCCGAGGAGTAATGCAAGTGACTGATTGATTCGGATTAGTGCATCATTATCATTTTCCCAGTGGTTGGTTAATAAATCAAGTTAGCTCAATGAAATCGACTGTCCGCTTTCCGTAGGTATGTTGCCATTTGGCAATATGGGGGCGAGTGGCTCCATTGGGTCGGTATCGGCCAGTAGCGGAATCACGTTCCATTTTACTAATCCAGACTAATTTGTTTTTTCCGTTTTTCGGTAAATGCCCACCAGGGAAGAGGCTCTCCACCTTCCATAAAATGTATGACCGATATAAATACATCTATAACACACGGATCGTGTCTTCTACCTGACTTTTCGCAAAGCTCTTCATAGAGCTTATAGGGTTCTTTTCCAACCAGCATCCTTGGATGGACAATTCCAATCAATTGTAGGCATTCCGCCATCACTTTTCCGATATTTGGTAGTTCTTCGAGTCTCGATACTGTTTCTCTATCTGGATTTTTCATTTGTTAACTAAAGAGCCTAACCCTACCGCACACTAAGAATCTTCTCGCAATGCACGCCTAGATGCCTGGTCTACCAAACCAAATAATCTATCGATCTGATTTTTCTTGCTAGATGCCTGATGGCCTACTACCTTAACTAATTTGCAATTTAGCTTGGTGGTAAATCGGTAAAATTCCTGGTATAGCTCATGATTATTCAGCCGTCTGTTTTTACTCGAAAAATAATTGCTTTGCTCAAGACGGGCACGCCTCCCAGGCAGACCAATAATATTTTGGGAATCTGTATAAACAGTCAAAGTCATATCGCTCCCGTTAGCCAAAGCAATAATCTCTTCCAATGACCACAACAAAGTTTGCAATTCCAGTTTAGTTGAACTGGTTTGTTCAAAACGCTTTACTTTCACCGTATCTTTAAGCGAGTCTGTAGATGCATTCAGGTCAGACACCACAAGATAAGCGCCATATCCCACCTTTAACTGAGTATTAACACTACCGTCAGTAAAAACCCGCAAGTTAAGCATTTTTTAAAATCCGTTCAAAACCAAAATGTCGTTTCATCATGATCTAGTTCTACACTTCTGATTCCATAACACGAAATAAGGAATCAAGCCATGATGAATACTACACAAATGCGGAACCATAGAGAACCCTGGAATAAAGGGCACCTCAAAAATCCAGCGCGGTAGGGTGGATAAGCATACGTCATCCACCGTAGGGTAAATTCAATAAACATTTATTTTTCGACCCAATTATATTTCAGGTTCTGGTAAAAGAAGATTAGTTAAAGTATGGCAATTATTAATTGGCGAATGGCGCTTCACTTATCCGCCTACCGCGCTGCAAGAATATTTAGGAGGAAACAAGGCAATTTGGACAAATTCATGTTTTCTAATATACTGTTTTAATGAACAATAAATAATTTAAGCCCGATTGCACTGACGCAAAGGTCTCTTATCATCGGGGCTTAATGCGACAACACCAACATTATTACTAAATATAATTCCAACGAAAAAAAGGAAGTCGCAATGAAACAATTTGTTTACCTTCTGATTATCAGTGTATTTACCCTTGCAGGATGCAGTACAACGGGAAATTTAGGCCTTGTCGCCAAGAGTACGGCAAACCCAAGCAAACTTCTAACAGCTAATACTCAATTTAGAGAATTAGGCCCTGCAAAAGGGGAAGCATGTCGACACTTTATTTTAGCAATTATTCCTTTTGGTCAATCCGACGTGGCACTTGCAGTCGATAAAGCGTTGGATGGAACAGGTGGCGATGCCTTGATCAACGTCAGTACAGAAAGTAGCTTGTACGGTTTCATACCAATTTAGGTTCATCCGGTAAGTGCGTACTTATGGTCTCAACCGACCAGAACATAATTGGTTTCATGCAGCGCCATAATTTTTAGCTTGAAGAACTCGGCATCTCTGAAGCCATAGGCCATTTTGTGCAAGGTTTTGATTTTGTTGT
>JAJFJK010000191.1 GCA_021774075.1 Nitrosomonas sp.
ACCGCCACAACGCGTTCTATGCCCGTACCAACCAGTGATTTTTCTGCCCGCAAACAGGGAACTGCCTGACGCTGCATGTTTGAACCCATCAGCGCACGGTTTGCATCATCATGCTCTAAAAATGGTATTAACGATGCAGCGACTGAAACAATCTGTGCAGGCGCCACGTCCACATATTCAATACGTTCAGGTGACGACAATGCGAATTCATTCTTATTGCGACAGGATACAATCTCGCTGACAAATTTACCTTTTTTGTCCAGCTCAGCATTAGCCTGAGCAATCATGAATTTACCTTCCTCAATGGCAGAAAGATAGTCTATTTCATTGGTAACATGACTATCTTTAACCTTACTATACGGTGTTTCAATAAATCCATATTCATTTGTACGTGCAAATAGCGCCAGCGAATTGATCAAGCCAATATTTGGTCCTTCCGGCGTTTCAATTGGGCAAACACGACCATAATGCGTCGGATGCACATCACGTACCTCAAAGCCTGCTCTTTCCCTTGTTAAACCACCAGGGCCTAGCGCTGATATACGACGTTTGTGTGTGATCTCTGACAACGGATTAGTTTGATCCATGAACTGGGACAATTGACTGGAGCCAAAGAATTCACGTGCCGCTGCTGACACCGGTTTGGCGTTAATCAAGTCATGCGGCATCAAATTATCTGACTCTGCCTGACTCAAGCGCTCTTTGACTGCTCTCTCAACACGCACCAAGCCTGATCTGAATTGGTTTTCAGCCAGTTCACCGACTGATCGTACGCGTCGATTGCCTAAATGGTCAATATCATCAATTTCACCGCGACCATTACGTAACTCGACCAATATTTTAATGACATCAGTGATGTCTTCATTCGATAAGGTTTGCGAACCGGTTAATTCCGTTCTGCCAACGCGTCGATTAAACTTCATGCGCCCGACAACAGACAAATCATAGCGTTCAGGTGAGTAAAACAAACCACCGAACAGCGCTTTAACAGCATCTTCAGTTGGCGGCTCACCAGGACGCATCATACGATAGATGGCGACTTGCGCAGTCAGCTCATCTGTCGTTTCATCAACTCTCAATGTTTGTGAAATGTAGGCGCCATGATTAAGATCGTTAACATACAGTGTATTAATTTTTTTAATACCAGCTTCACGTATTTTTTCAAATAATTCTTCGGTTATTTCATCATTGACTGCAGCAATGACTTCACCGGTTTCTTTATCAATAATGTCATGTGCCAGTATACGTCCCAGCAGAAAATCTTCTGGCACTTCAAGCTGACTTATTTTTGCTTTCTCTAATTCTCGAATATGCTTGGCGGTGATGCGCTTATCTTTTTGCACGATCACTTCATTTTTCTTTGTCATGATATCGAAGCTTGCAACTTCGCCACGCAAACGTTCTGGCACCAATTCAAATTGGATGCCCTTACTTGAAAAATGAAAACAGTCAAAAATAAAGAAATCTTGCAGAATTTGTTCTGCTGTGCAACCGATGGCTTTTAATAACGTTGTGACCGGCATCTTACGCCGACGATCAATCCTGAAAAACAAGCAATCCTTTGGATCAAATTCAAAATCAAGCCAGGAGCCACGATACGGAATAATACGTGCAGAAAACAGTAACTTTCCGGACGAGTGTGTTTTACCACGATCATGCTCAAAAAACACGCCAGGTGAACGATGCAGCTGTGAGACAATGACACGCTCGGTGCCATTGATAACAAATGAACCAGTATCGGTCATTAAGGGAATTTCACCCATATAGACTTCCTGCTCTTTGACTTCTTTGACTGTCGGCTTGGAAGCTTCCTTGTCCATAATCGTCAAACGTACTTTGGCACGTAATGGCGACGCGTAGGTCAGTCCACGTTGTTGGCATTCTTTGACATCAAACACCGGTGTGCCGAGCTGATAGCTGATAAAATCAAGGCGGGCATTTTTAGTATGACTCTCAATCGGGAAGATTGAGTTAAATGCAGCCTGTAAACCTTGATTCTTACGCTTATTAGGGACTACTTTCTCTTGCAAGAATGATGCGTATGATTCGAGCTGAGTAGCGAGAAGAAAAGGAATCGGCAAAACACTCGCACGTTTGGCAAAACTTTTACGAATACGTTTTTTCTCGGTGAACGAATAGCTCATGAATTTTCTCCAGGAGAAGAAGACAGAGGGTTGAGATGTTGAGACAAAATAATCATCAATTTGTGTAGAAATCTACCAAACAACATCGGGTGATATAAATACCAAAGGCTGGTAGCATAAATTGCTGACCAGCCCTGAGGTTTCTATTGTAAAACTATTTAACTTCGCAAGACGCGCCAGCTTCAGTTAATTGCTTCTGAATTGCTTCAGCATCTTCTTTTGAAACGCCTTCTTTAACCGCCTTAGGCGCGCCATCGACCAGGTCTTTTGCTTCTTTCAACCCTAAGCCGGTAACAGCTCTAACTACTTTAATAACATTTACCTTACTATCACCGACTGCTGTCAACATGGCGGTGAATTCGGTTTGTTCCGCCGCAGCGCCGCCATCACCAGCGCCAGCGCCGGGTGCAGCTACAGCAACTGCTGCGGCAGCTGCTGACACACCAAATTTCTCTTCCATCTCAGTAATTAACTGTGATAGATCAAGAACTGACATATTTGCAACTGCTTCTAAAATTTCTTCTTTGGATACAGCCATTATTAGTTTCTCCTGGTTATTTCAATTTATAATTTCGAGTATTTGAATAGAAGTTAAGACGGTTTGCTATCACGCACCGCAGCCAGACAACGCACAAATTTTGTCGGCACTTCATTAAGTGTGCGAACAAATTTGGCAACCGGTGCTTGCATGGTGCCCATCAATTTGGATAACAATTCATCTCGACTTGGTAATACAGCAAGGGCTTTAACATCTTCAAAAGACATTACATTTTCGCCCATAGCGCCAGCTTTGATTATGAATTTTTCGTTATCTTTAGAAAACTCATGCAGCACCTTTGCTGCTGCAACGGGATCAGAACTAATCCCATAGGCAAGCGGACCAACCATATGCTTGGCAAGACCAGCATAAGGTGTATCTGCAACAGCGCGGCGTACCAATGAATTTTTTATGACACGAAAATAAATGCCTGACTCACGAGTTTTAGCTCTAAGCTGCGTCATTTGACCAACTTCCATACCTCGATACTCTGCGACAATAATGGCCTGAGCATTTGCTACTTGAGCACTCACTTCAGCTACAATTGCCTTTTTTTCATCAATATTAAGACTCAAGGTTTATTCTCCATCAGTAAAAGTAGTATTCAGCAATGAACATCATCATTGGCCTAGTACTACAAACTGGCGACCTTAAACCAGGAAAAACACATCCTGTTTTGGGTACACCATCTACGCTGGGTACATTTTACAAACTATTAGCTTTTGCAAAAATGCATTTAAGGCCCACAAAATAAACAAACCGCTTTCTTGTTTTTTATACGCGCCCCAACGGTCTTTGATAACCCACTGAATTCACTTCAGAATCAACCTCAGAAAATTCAATGGCCCAAAGTTCTTTATTATTACGTTATGCTGGCTTGATCTACTCGCACACCAATACCCATGGTGCTAGAGACAGATACACGTTTCAGATAAACGCCTTTTGATGCAGCAGGTTTGGCTTTATTTAGCGCCTCAACCAATGCCACAATATTTTGCTTTAAAGCATCAACGCCAAACGATGCACGACCAATCGTGCAATGGATGATGCCGGTTTTGTCCGCACGAAACTGCACTTGTCCAGCTTTGGCATTCTTAACTGCACCAGCAATATCCGTTGTTACAGTACCGACTTTTGGATTTGGCATAAGGCTGCGTGGTCCCAGAATTTGACCCAACTGTCCGACCACCCGCATTGCATCCGGACTCGCAATCGTGACATCAAAGTTAATATTTCCAGCTTTAATCTCAGCTGCCAGATCATCAAAACCAACAATATCTGCACCCGCTTCTTCCGCTTCTTTAGCTTTATCACCTTGTGCAAATACTGCGACACGGACTGTTTTTCCAGTCCCTGCAGGCAAGACAACTGAGCCGCGCACTGATTGATCCGATTTCTTTGCGTCAATACCCAGATTTATAGCCACATCAACAGACTCATCAAATTTTGCCGTGGCGGTTTCTTTGACAAGCCCCAGTGCCTCATCTAATGGATATACTTTATCACGATCACTCTTTTCTACTAGTGCTTTGTAACGATTTGATATACGTGCCATGTTATACGCCCTCTACTTCTATGCCCATACTTCTTGCACTGCCAGCAACCGTACGCACTGCAGCATCCATGTCTGCCGCTGTTAAATCAGGCATTTTCACTTTAGCAATCTCTTCAGCCTGACTGCGAGTTAACTTACCTACTTTATCGACATGCGGTCTTGCACTTCCCTTACTGACACCGGCAGCTTTTTTAATTAGCACCGACGCAGGTGTTGTTTTCATGACAAAAGTGAAACTCTTGTCAGCATAGGCTGTTATGACCACAGGCACAGGCAAACCAGGCTCTATCTTTTGCGTGGCAGCGTTAAATGCCTTACAGAATTCCATAATATTCAATTGACGCTGCCCGAGTGCCGGGCCGATTGGCGGACTTGGATTGGCTTTACCAGCCGGAACTTGCAACTTTATATAACCTACTATTTTCTTTGCCACTTGTTAACTCTCCTTAATTGGGTGCCAGCGAGTGATTGCTCACTCTCCCCTATTTAGCTTTTGCTATTGTGTTGCGAAACAACGTTTAAATCTGCTGACTCAGGATTTTTCTACCTGATTAAAATCCAATTCCACTGGCGTAGGTCGCCCAAAAATTGAAACGGAAACTCTAATTTTGCTTTTATCGTAATTGACATCTTCCACATTGCCATGGAAATCTGTGAACGGGCCATCTTTAACGCGCACAGCCTCACCTGTTTCAAACAGTATTTTGGGCTTCGGTTTCTCGACACCTTCTTGTATCTGGTGCAAAATATTGTCCACTTCTTTCTGGCTGATTGGTGTCGGTTTCATTACTGTACCGCCAACAAACCCTGTAACCTTATCTGTACTCTTAACGAGATGCCATGACTCATCAGACATCTCCATCTCTACTAATACATATCCAGGAAAAAACTTCCGCTCACTAATATTCTTTTGGCCGCCTTTCATTTCCACAACTTCTTCAACTGGCACAAGGATTTGACCAAATTTATCCTGCATGCCAGCGCGATCAATACGATCTATCAATGCACGTTGTACACTTTTTTCAAACCCTGAATAAGCGTGAACCACATACCATTTCTTACTCATGTTTTCCTCTAGAGTAACGATCAAACACCCTGGTTCATCAAAAGCCTAATAATTCCCATTAACGCGGCGTCAACAAGCCACAAAAACAGGGCCATTGTAACAACAAAAGCAAAAACCATTGCCGAAGTCTGCAATGTTTCCTTACGATTTGGCCATACAACCTTTTTTGTCTCTGCGGAAGATTCCTTACAAAATGCAAAAAAGTTATCACCCTGGGTTGTATGCCTAGCGATAAATGCAGCCAGCAGAAGACCTACCAGCACAGACAACACGCGCACAACCATCGGGCTATCACTGAGGTAAGTGAAACCAACAATACCCGTCAAACTAAATATGAATACCAGCCCAAGCTTTACTTTGTTCACGTCTAACGAATCCTTTATACTCTATAATTACAGCGTTACATGCACAACATTACTATTACAAATGATTACACCCGGAAACTCAAATCCGGGTTCATATTTGGCAGGCCAGGAGGGCAT
>JAJFJK010000192.1 GCA_021774075.1 Nitrosomonas sp.
AAATTTGGCGAAATCTCATGAAATGACCGGCTAAATTGCAAAAACGCTTATATTCAAGCTTATTCGGATTAAAATTTAGCTTAATTCGTTTTTCTACCACTTGCGCGCTTGGGCCTGTTGGAGTTTTGCAAGAGGCTCATATTCTTAAAACTTTTGCAACAAAATGATCTGGCTTTGTTAGTTCTTAGCGGAATCAAAGGGGCAGACTCGATTGATCTCCCTTAAAACCCGCCCTCGGGGATTGCAAGCTCTTGCTTCCATCATTCATGCACCAAAACCTTTTCTGGTAAAAATTTAATATTGGTTTTTCAACAATGCTTCAATCATAATTTCAAGTTCAGGCAGGTCTCTTTCGATGGTTTTCCAGACCATCTCTTGGTCAACTTTGAAGTATCCATGCGCGAGTGCATTACGCATTTCATAAGCAATTGAAAATCGCACATTAGCATGTTGCTCAGCATATTCCGGATAATGTCGGCCTATATTTCGACTGGCTTCACCAATTATTTCTAAATTCCGAATCACAGCATCCTGGATGAGTTCATTTTCAAGAAATGATACTTCGTCAATATCTGTGACGTAACGCTGGATTCTTTTCAGCGTGCTCCGGCAAATAAATCATGCTCACAGTAAAACCCCTGTCCGCCTTGCAATCTCAAATATAGGCTGTTCCTTTGTGCGCCCATCCTTGAGCACAATATCCAATTTTCGGTCGCCTAACGCCATGATTAATGCACCATAGAGACTGCAAATAGCTTCTGCGCGGTTTGGAAATATTTCATCTACTTCAACCATGAGATCGATATCTCCACCGCGTTTATCATTATCTACACGCGAACCAAAAAGCCAAACCCGGCTCGAATCACCAAATATACGATGTGTTGTATTTTTTATCCTTTGTATTTGCAAGGGCGTTAATCGCATTTATTATTCTCTCATTAACTGGTAATTCCTTTACAAGAACAAGAATCAAAACAAGTCAAAGGGGGCACCATTGATCTCCTGTCAAGTGGTGAATTCAATGGTGCGCGCCCGCAGCACATCTTTCCTTAACCACTTACGTCATTATGTTCTCGAGTTTCTTTCTGCAAATTTATTGATTTATGTGTTTTTTCTATAAACATCTTTTCTATGCCCCACTCGAATGATTTCAATAACCAGAAAATACTCTCTATGGAATATACAACTCTGTAATCACCAATCCTCAGGCGATAAGTATGCTCAGTTCCAATAAGCTTCTTACTGCTAATGAGATTCTAGGACTTTTACTGTACCTCAACCTGATACATTTTCTATTCTTAAGTTGCTGCGCAAAAAGGCCGAAATGATACATGACTAAAATTTGCATGTCTGTGATAAAAGTCACACCTTCGGATTGAAGGCACATTTTTCTGGGTTACTCTCATGTTGTCATTGTTTTTATTTTCCGTAACAACAATACGGAAAACGAATAACCCTAACTTTTCATCCTTTCCAAATGCTGGTTCATTATCTATTAGCAACGAGCCTATTATTTCGAATATACACAGATTTTGAATATTTGGCGCCACTTGAACAAACTATCACCCCCCAAAATCACGCACTAGCTTCGATGCAAATAGACGAATACTTGGCAAGTCATGCTGCACGATACTTTTAAGTATATTCCAATCCAACGCACGATAGTCATGCACAACAATATTGCGAAACCCCACCATTTTTCGCAGGCGATCCGCCAGTGCAGGCGTAATAATCTCGACCCGCTCAAGCAAGGTAAATGCTTCTGCGCTTGTCTTTGGCAAACCCAATGCTTTGATACGTACTAAGTGCATCGCCATATCAATGCTTGCCTCACATGCACGCTGAAGGTTAATCACGATCACATCTTGTGCATCGTAGTTATTTTCCAACACATCTTTATGGCCTGCATAGGTCGTTTCAACCCGAGCAAGTGCGCGTTCAATGATTTCTGCCTTGGCCAATAGAATATCGTTCATACCTGCTACAATTCCTTCGACGGGGCAGGATAGACGCTCCCCCGTTGCACGATCTCATGCAGAATTGCTGCCCGCTCTTCATTAAGGCGTGCGTATGAAGATAGCGTTTTAACCTCAAACTGATCTGCTTCAATTCCTTCAGTAAATAGTCGTTGTCCACTAGTTATTACCAATGCAGCAAACACTGTATCTGCACACCACAAATCCACCAAGTCACAATCATGTTGTATGCTGTCGAAAGATTCTACGCGCCGCGCAAAATTGAGCAACTCTTCCAATGAAAGTTGCCTTTGCGCCAACACTGCCAAATCAACATCGCTGTCGGTACGCTCAAACACACTTCCCCATGAACCATGCAGATACACTGCGACAATCGGGGTAGATGTGTCTATTATCAGTCTGCCAATTTCCTCTGACAATTGTTTGATACGCGTATTATCTCTACCAAGCAAGGGGGTAAGACTCCATTGTTTTTCGTGACATCAAACTTTTACCACTTACCGCCACAATATTTTCTCTCCTAATGTTCATGCCGGGCTTCCTTGATCTTTTGTGAAGTAACATTCCCAAGTCTTCCTCTGTATGAGCTTAGGAGGCTATCACGCTTTCATCAGATACATCTAGCCCTTTTTCCGGTATAACAATCATTCTTAGTGCATTTCGCTAATACAGCGTCTAAACGCATAACAAAATTCCTGTCTGCCTGGCAATGTTTAAAATTGGTGGACGTTTTTTTCGCGATGGATAGTCCAGCAACACATCAATTTTTTGCTCGCCCATTTTCATTTGAATCTTCGTTAGAAGCGCAATTTCAGTGCGCGCTATCACATCGACATCAACCTGTTCTGTTTCAATCAAGAGGTCAATATCACCCCCTCGCTGACTGTCATCCACTCTTGACTCGAACAACCATACATTACCCCTGCGCCAAAGATTTCTGTAACTACAGTGCGGATATGGCATGTTGCTGATCTGTTAGCCTCATAGTTCTTTTCTCAAGAAACCGAAGGAGTCGAGTGTCTTTAATATTGACGGCGAGTTCTGTTGGGTCGCTTCGTAGACAGTCATTGGTCTTATATTTTATGTGGTTTTTTTGGAAGTAGAAAATGCGCGTCGATGTATTCATGCACTGCTTGATACAGCACACTCATCTGTGATGCTCCCTCCATAAACCGGTTGATGGCACTAATTCGTAATTCTGGGTCATCTGGGTATTCGTGCGCAATTGCATTACGGGCAACTCGAAGCTTTTTCCATTCTTCTGCAGATGGAATAGCGCCAATACGTTCGAGTCGATTTAATTTTTCGACAAATGTAGCATTAGCAGCAAGCGGTTCTTGTGCAAGCACCAATATCAAAGACAAAACCTTTTCTCCCATTGAATATTGCAATTTCGCAAAACGATAAGCGATTTGATCAAGAATCCTCAGGGTGGCTTTATCTATTTCGATATTCGCGGATAAAGGTAAGTGTTTCTGTATATCAACCAAACTTTGATTAAGCACTTTTGCATGAATCTTACATTCGGTCAGATATATCTGCATGGATTGCTCTGGACTCATATTTGTATGCCTTCTTGCTTAGCAATATGATAGATCGGCATATCAAAGGACGATTGCTGGCGTTTTACAATGATGTCAATTTTTTCATCCTCGAGTGGTTCACTACTTTGCAGTAGTGTAATCATGTCAATTTTTCGAGAAATGATTTCGTCTGGATTAGTAAGCGATGTTTCAATCAAAAAGTCATAGTCACCGCCTTTCTTTTCATCATCAACACGGGAACCAAACAACCACAGCCTTGCATCTTCTCCGAAGTAGCTGCGAGTAAGGTCTTTCATGATTTTCAGTTGATCAGCGGTAATTCTCATGCAATCCATTGGCTTGTGGTCAGACATTGCATAATATATCCATCTATCATGTCTCTTTCTCAACTATGCACATGTAAAAAATCTGGCCACTTGGTATCTAAAAGACGCTCGCGTGCGTAAAGAATAATGGCGTTGTATGTAGCAACCAACAATGTCACCGCAACATGAGCTTGATTCAGCGTTATGGCAAATTCATCTGCATCGACCATATATTCGTGTACGCACATCCAGCCATTCAATCACAGATGTCAACAAACCAAGTTTTTCCGCTCTGTTGAGGTTATCCAGAGTACTGTCGGGCTTTTCCGCAAGTGATCTGAGCAGAGAAGGTATTAATTTGTCGCCCAAGGTGTCTTGCATACGTCCAAAACGTGACACAAATGCGTCGAGACGCTCAGCCAAGTCCTCATCGTTTTCTAACCGTTCAACCCAAGTGGCATCAAGATTTGCTGTGAACAGCCGCGCATCTGTCTTCAGCAGCAACTCTCCTTCGCGTCGGACGATCTCCAGTAGTGACAGGAATCTTTTCTGCTCGGATTCGATAATATCCATTGTCATAACATCACGCCCGTTTGACGTGCTATCTGATGAATGGGCTGCTCACTCGTCTCAGGATCAATAATGACAACATCAATCTTTTGGTCGCCTAGCTGTAGTTGCAATTCACTAACTAACCGACACGCACTTACCACACGGTTAGCTAGTTTCCTCTCGGTTTCAATAAATATATCGATATCCCCGCCTTTTTCATCCTCCCGTGCTCTGGAGCCAAAGATACGAATGCAGGCATGATCCCCCAGTAAGCGATTCACCGTCTCACGGACGACTTCGATTTCCCTTGCTGACAACCTTACTTTGGGTTTTGGATCACTTATATTTATCATAGAACTGTTAAGCGGTTATCCAGCCTCTATCTTCCAGATCACTCAGCATTCTAGTGGCATCCCCTGTTAGCGTGGATACATGCTCATGCCCTTTATTTAGCGCTTCTGCCAGCTTATCCAAATCTTCCATGTATTCATGCACCATTTGATTACGCAAAATACGTAACGTCATCCATACCTCAGCTGAATCAACCAAATCAAGTTTTTCTGCCCTGTTCAAATTATCAACAGCAGGCCCAACAGTTTCACCGACTGCATCCAAATAATTCGGCAACAGTTTATCGCCTACAGTATCTTGTAACCGGCCAAAACGGCTCACAAATGCATCCACACGCTCAGCAAGATCAACATCGTCTTCCAAACGCTCTATTTTTTCACGGGTAAAAGGAACGTCAAAGAGGCGTTGATCTGTTAGCTGTAAATAACGTATTTCCTTGTATACCACCCTCGCCAGAAACTGTAACCGAAGCTTTTTCTGAGAGGAAATACTCACAATACAACGCCTTCTTTTTGTGCCATATGGTGGATTGGAAAACGCTCCAGATTTGGCGCAAGTAATATTACGTCGATCTTCTGACCACCTAGTAAATAACTTATCCGTCCTGATACGTTTGCACTCAACCAAGCGGAATTCTCCACAGCATGTGGGATCTCGACAAGTAGATCAATATCCCCGCCACGCGCATTATCATCCGTACGAGAACCAAACAAACGTACAGTTGCATCTTTTCCCGCCAGCTCGGAAACGACGTTTTGGATAATATTAATTTGTCGCGGACTCAGTCGCATAAATAGTCAGTTTTTTGTGAAATTAAATGCGTTGGCACGCTGTTTCAATGAATACGATCATTCATCCTCCGACAAGCTCAGGCCTAACCGAAAAATATTCAAAAGGCTTATTTGTGAATTCTTCAAGTTACACTCCTCTTGCTAGAAGCTGGGAAAGGGCGTATTCAAAAAATCTAATACAAAGCTATATTGTTTTTTCATAACGATCGTTTTAACGAGTGTGATATTGATCTTCATATATTCATGCACAATGGTATTTCTTAAGCCAATAATTTTTTTCCATTCCTGCAAGGCTTCATCATCTATCAAGCCGAGGCTTTTCATCTGCTCAAACAAATCATAGGCGCCGACCGGCACTTTCTCATTTTTTGCTTTTAATAGATGCCTCGCTTTACCAATTGCATTCTCAATAATAATTTGTAATGCATGCAGCATGGCTTGTTCTTCCATAAGGGATAGCTCTGCCGCCTGCACAAGCTTGTTGTGTAATTCTGTTAGCAGCTTGCCATTTCTTTCTGCAAGCTTTTCTGTTTCCATCTGATACAGTTCAAGATGCATGATCAAGGTCCCAATAATAATCTTCCAAATTGGCCCATATCCTCTGGTAAAAATTTGCCAATGCCAAACTGTTCTGACCAGTAAGTGGGACTCCTTCATCAACGACTGTAGCGCTAATACTAAGCCCGCCACGATACAAGTCAACAAGATCAATTTTGTTGTCATTAACAGCTAAGGTTTGTGAGAGGATGTGCCTAATATCTTCTTGTTTACCTAAATTATTCCAGCCATTGGTGTTGTCTTTGAATAAAATGGCGATATCCCAATCACTCTGTTCATGGCTGTCTCCTCTTGCTCTACTACCAAATAGAAAAGAGAGGGCTATGTCGTCACGCAAGCTTAAGGTCTTTTGTAATTTTTCTAGCGTCGATTGCGGCAAATCTTTCTTATTCACAAAAAAATTCTCGCATATTAGTGTTTACATTTAATGTTACCTAATTACCACTTAAGCTAAGCTTAGCTTAAGAAGTCTCTCTGGCATTGGTGGAGTTCTCAACGCAACGTAGATAAATCTTGGAATCAGATTACTTAAGTTTATACGTCGATTAAACCTATATTGGAATTCATCCAAATAGTGCTGCGCATATTTTGGACGAACAGCATGATAGATGCCACGTAGCGCACTTTTCAAATTACCCAGAATAGTGTTAGTTTAGGTTCTTCTACAGAGGCTCTACCACCGCCACAGACAACTTTCACATGCTGGCAGTTTTCATCAGCAACAGCATTAAAGCAAGCCAAGCCATCAGATGTGACGGTGCAGCCCGTAGCCAGATTGGACCGACACCAAGCAGCGATCTCGGATTTTCGAAAACCTTTAACAATAGAAAGCTTTATACCTGTTGGGTGGTCTGTAGCATTGGTTTCTACCGCAGCAACAAATGGCGTTTTGTCTGCGGCACCGCAACCAGGTTTGCAACCTGTATGCTCACCACCCAGATAGGCATCATCCAGTTCAATGAAACCAGACAGTTTGTGTTCTTGGTTACGTTCTAGCATAACTTGCATGAGCTTGTGCTTTAAACGCCAGACTGCATTGTAGGAAATTCCTAACTGGCGGTGAAGTTGCATTGCTGAGATACCTTTTTTACTCTGGGTTATTAAATATATAGCAAGAAACCAAATGGTTAAAGGTAGCTTAGTTGACTCAAAGATGGCTCCTGCGGTAATTGATGTCTGGTGATGGCAGCGGTTGCACTGTTGTAGCTTGTGGTTAGATAACTGGCAGTATCGATTGTGTCCGCAGTGTGGACACTGAAACACGTCAGGCCATCGCCACTGATACAGTGCGTCAAAACACTGATCTTCTGTGCCATATTGTTGGAGAAATGTGTTTAAACTGATACCTTTCTGGAATTGTACTTTATTACGAGCCATGTTAATTTATTCTATATCAATGAGTTGTATTGCAATTATAAGTCATCTAACTTGGTGTAACAATGGTGGTAATTAGTTAACTTTTTGTAGGGCACTAAACCCGGGGATTATCGCCTTTATGCTAACGTAACCTTATTCCAAGACGCAAAAGCCCCTTGTCTCAAATCCCGATAATCATTGGCAGATACCCGATGGAAAACGATGGCGTTTGTATAGGGTCGCTGAACTATTCAATCCGCCATTATCGCTCAGGTACAGTTAACTTGGCAGTACTTCTGGAAGTTACTCGAACCAGAATTTGCGAAATATGATTTCAAATCAGCACCAAAATATTTTCTCTGTGACCCTCGTAAATACTGGGTGTTATCGTGGCAAATATACAAAAATAGTTAAAACTCTTTTACGTGCGTTTTTTGGGCTTTTGCGACCATCCATACTTAGCAGCCAGTTCACAGCTTTCTTTCGGTACTGCCAGCCTGTCACCTGAATAACCATAGCAACTACATGATTTCTTACTGCTTAAACAGGCTGATACTGTGTTCCACTCTATGTCTGTAGTCAGCAAACTCACCTCAGCATTATTTGTCACCTTACTTTCCATGTCTTTTTCTATATAACTGGCATCTGCTGAATTGCTGCTGTAGGCGCTGTAAGTATTTATACCCTTAGAATAATTCGCTGGAGAAGTACTTATACTAATGTAGGGGGTAGGAGGAAAATAGCTTGGCGTATAGGTTGAGTAGGAACGGGGTGAATAAGCCCTGGGTGAATAGGACGAATAGGAACGAGATGAATATCTGGGCTTGTAAGAATAGCCATAACTACGAGGGTAATAATTATAGTTTTGTCGATAACCAGGACGATGTCTACCAACGCCACTGTAGTTACTCCGGTGACCACCAATGTGTTTATGACCGCCACTAAAATGTCTGCTGCCTCCACCAAAGTGTTTATGACCACCACCGAAGTGTCTGTTACCGCCACGGTTTCCCCTATGCCCGCCGATATGACTTCTGTGGCCTCCATGTGAGCCAAAACCTGCATGATTCCCGCCAACATGATGTCCAGTGCCTCTCGCATCCGCTGTTGGAATTGCTAGCGTAATTGCACTGAAGCTAAAGAGTACAAGCAAAATAAATAATTTAATGTCTTTATTTTCACCCATGACTAATCCCCCATATTTATCTGCCTGAAGCCCACTAAAAATGGCTTACTATGTTGACCATTAGGCCGTACCAAGAACAAAATGATATTGAATTCTAAGAAAGACCCATCCATTAATTCGATGTGATTTGAATCACTTCAATTTTAAGTATTGTATGGTTCCAAAGCTGAATTGTAGCTGAACACAAAATGGCTCCTGCCAGAAGTGAAATGCCGTCAGATACTGCAAAAGATTGGCACTGTGTTAAACAGCGTTGAATCTCTTCCAGCAAATAGCATCAAATATGACTAGGAAAAATTTCTGTAACATTTTTTCTTAACAAAAAAGTTGTTTGTATACTAGGAAAATGGGCGCTGTTATCTGGCAATTTTTGATCACTGACTTACAGCGGATTCCATCAGGGACAAAGGCAATGAGCCTCACACAAAGTCCAGATGTATGGCTACAATCTTGATCCTTCTTGAAATCATTGAATGAAAGCTTGGCGTACCGTGTGCGCCATGTATTTGCGAAATGCTATCTTTACGACAACTGAAAATTTTAGCTAGGATGCTGTCTATCAGATCTGCACTACCACACTTCATGTTCACTATTCGGATTCCAAATGCCGCTCCAAATCCATGCTGGCATGCGGCACACCAATAATGTTCACAACATCATCATCGACACGGTAAAAAATAAGGCTATGTTCGCGTTAATTGTTGGTACTCACAAACGCCCAAAGCTGCGCGTAAAAATCCGTTGGCGTCAAAGCGGCTTTGGTTCGATAGGTGCTTCCTCAATTAGAGTGCGTGACACGGAGGAGGCATGCTCAATCTCTCGCATTCAATCTGACAAGATGCTGCGTTGGTGTGGTGTCAGTTTCGTGAGTTATGAGGTCAAAGCATGAAAATTTTCGCTCTTCATGGCACATCCTATCTCATTGATAATTATACCATTGCTATGCGCCAACAATTAACGCGAACATAGCCAAAAATAATATGTTTACCTTCAGGTAGACATCTGTAGCCATCCGAAACGTCTGGACGGGCCGTTCCAAGATACGGCGCTTTCAATAGGCTCAGAATTCTGCGCTCTATCTGTGAGAGATATACATCTGCCTGCTGTTTGCCCCAGTTATCTCTTGTGTATTGTTCTTATAGAAGCCAAGTCTTCTTTGGCCAATTCAGCGATTACTAATTTCATTTACCAGTTTTCTTTTCGCGATTTCTCGTCTTTATGTTCTCAAAAAACTCATGAAGCTCCTGTTTACCACTAATCGTGGTGGATTCGCCGCGTTCAATCTGTGCTTCGCCTTCAGCCAAGTGTGCACGCAAACGTGCCAGTTTCATTTCCTCGTAATCCTGAATGGACATCAAAATGGCTACTGGGCGCCCTTGTTTTGAAACAGTCACAGGTTCTCTTTGCGCGGAGTCGAGCAATGCGCCGAAATGTGTTTTCGCTTCAGAGGCCGGTATAGATTTCATGACAACAAACTCCAATCATTAAGAGTTAACTAGTTCCCATCCATAAACGTAACCCCATGAATTTATTTTTATAATTCAGTGAGGAAAGGTAGAAGTTCCAGTGGAAACAGGTATAATTATAGTCAAACCATTGATTATAAATAGAACCCGCCACCACTGGAGGTGCAAAATGCGCATAAAACGCACAAGCCAAATTGATGTGGTCTAATTTTTCCGGACACCTTACTAAGGGAGTTAAGCTAGCCATAGGGAGGTGAAAGATGACAGCATTAAAGAACTGTAATCAATACACAATTGAGTACAAGAAAGAAGCGGTAGCCTTGGTTACTGAAAAAGGCTACGCCATCAAGCAAGCGGCAGAAGTTGTTGATACTAGTGAAAAGAATCTACGTCGTTGGTTAAAAGATCTGAAACAGGAAGTCGATAGCGTTCGTCTGACGGCAGATGAGCGTTTGGAATTTGTACGTCTTAGACGCGAAGTAAAGGAATTGCGCATGGAGAAAGAAATTCTAAAAAAGGCCAGCGCCTTCTTTGCGAAAGAAATGAAGTGAAATATCATTTTATTCAGGATCATCAAAGTTACTACCCCGTCACAATATTGTGTCGAGTAATGACTGTAAGTAGAAGCGCCTATTATGATTGGAAAAGATCTAACGCCAAGATTATTAGCAGTCAAACCTGGCAACTGTATCAGCGCATGAAAGCACTGTTTACAGAATCTCGTGGCAGCCTGGGTAGCCGACAAATGATGAAACGATTACGCAAAGAAGGCCATATAATAGGCCGTTACCGGGTACGCAGCCTAATGAGAAAGCTAGCGTTAGTAGTCAAACGAAAACGTCGATTTGTATTGACAACAGATAGCAAACATTCACACCCAGTAGCAGAGAATTTGCTGGACAGGAAATTTAATCCGGCACAACCCAATCGTGTATGGACAACCGATATTACCTATATTTTGACGCTACAAGGTTGCTATACTTAGCTGTTGTCATAGACTTATACTCGCGCCGAATTGTTGGCTGGCATTTGGATAAACAAATGACACAATCATTAGTGATTCGAGCATTGTTGATGGCAATAAACTTACGTAATCCCCCAAAAGGATTGCTGAATCACTCAGACGTGGCAGCCAGTATGCCAGCAAAACCTATCAATATATACTCACCCAACAGGAAATGGCGTGCTCAATGAGTCGCCGTGGTAATTGTTGGGATAATGCGCCAACTGAACGCTTCTTTAGTAGTCTAAAGCGAGAATGGCTAACGGGAAACATTTATCAGACCAGAGATGCTGCGATCGCCGAGGTGCAATCTTATATCAATTACTATAACTCACGACGTTTGCATACAACGATTGCTGATATGACGCCCATAGAATTTGAAAAATGCGCTTAGAAATGTGTCCGGTTTTACTTGACCACAACAGCATACTTATGCGGAATACTAATGCACATGTGTATGTGATCAGGCATCAAATGACCTTCTACAATCCTCGATCCCTTATGTGAAGCCAGCTCGTGAAGCATTTCCCCAAGATGTTTTCTCAGCGCTCAAAATATCATCTTCTTCCTGCGTTTTGGAATAAACACCACGTGGTATTTACAATCCCAACGGGTGTGGCTCAAGCTATGATAATCTTTCATTTGTGAATCTCCTTCTCTTAGTCGAGATTCAAGATTCACGCTAACCACAGTATAGGTCAAACCTTTGTAAGTCCCCCGGCAAAGCCGGGGGCTTACCTCATGGAGTTAGTTCCTCAAGCACAGATAACAGTAGTTGGAATGATTCTTTCCTCATATTTATACTCATTAATCCATTGATTTAATATAGTGTAACTACTGATCCCCTATAAAATAATCAAAAAAACACTTGACAGTTTTTTTGGCGGTAAAGATTTGATTTTCTTCCTTGCAAATAAATTCCGGTTCATCCGGTAAGTGCGTACTTAGCGATAAAAAAAGATGTTGGAAGAAAATGAATTTAAGGTTGAAATTGTCTCTGAACTTTAATCATGAGGCTTTTTCAAAATGTCCACCAGTTTGCTGTACCACGCCTTTGGCATA